>DMCJ01000222.1 GCA_003446735.1 Lachnospiraceae bacterium
GTCCAGGTGGCATCATTACCGCACTTTCCGCTTGCAACGACATTTGCAGAATCGGGCGCGGCAGCCTTTGCAAAAGAAGGGATCAAAAAAAGGATCAACGAAAGAACGATGGCCGATCCACCGATGATCCTTTTCAATATCTTTATTTTGATCTTCTTTTTCCGCTTTTTATTCATGATCAATAGCTCTTGCTACAACAACAAGTCTTCCGTTTTCCTTGGAATACTCGCATGTGGAAAGCGTTAAGAGCTTATCTCCCCAGTCAACCCTGACTCCGGTCTCGTAAAGAGAATTTTCGACTGCTCCTTTTACATATTCGTCAAACTGTCTTTTATTCTCGATATTTATATAATCGTAATATTCAAAATACTCACTGTCCTCATTGTAAACTTCGGATGTAAATACGGCAAAGACCTGATAATCCAGAGTTTTATATTTTGAAGAATAAGTGATATAAGGATGTTTAAGGCAATAATCCTTCGATTCGTATTTGGATAAAGATCCGAACATCTTTCCTGATTTAAGATTATGTCCGTGGATAAGGGTGTTAATGTTATCCCCTTCTTTGTCACAGCGTTTATCAAGGACAAGGCATCCGTTAACATCATTTGATCCGTCAAACCCATGCTCTAAATAATAATCATTGTCATTTTCCTTAAACATGACCGGATAATCTATAACAGAGCCGTCGATCGTAAGATATCCTGCTATATCGGGATTTTCTTTATATAAAGCCGCTATTTCGGGGAGCATCACCTTCTCGTTGGCCTTTTTCTCGGCTTCCTCTTTTTTTCGCTCCTCATCCTCAAGTTCCGCTCTTATCTCATCCCTTAATCTCTCAAGTTCGACTTCTTCCTTTACGTTCTTCATCGTAACCTGACTTCTTCTTATCGCATATCCCCATAAGATAAGAAGGATCGTCCCGGTTATAAGGAAAATGGTTAAAGGGATCGTGATCGATCTTTTAATGAGCTTCTTTTTCTTTGATACTACGTGTTCGGAGGTCTTTTTCCCTGTATCCGAAAAAGATGATCTTAAAGCTTTTTTATATTCGTTCTTATCTTTATAATCTTTACTGTTTACCATAACAAAATATATCAGAACTTACCTATTATCCTTAAGATATCCTGATAAAGGACAACGACCATAAGGAGCATAAGAAGCGCAAAACCTATCATATGAAATATACCTTCCTTTTCGGGCGGAAGCGGTTTTCTTCTTATGGCTTCAAGGATAAAAAGTACAAGCCTTCCTCCGTCAAGAGCCGGGAAAGGAAGCAGATTCATAACACCTAAGTTAGCCGAGATAAGGACCGTGAAATTGATCATGTTTATAAATACATAAAAGAACCCGTCCGGCTTTGATTCTTTATAGATATCGGAAACCGTATCGGCCATACCTACAGGCCCCGAAAGATCCTTTATCGACGCCCTTCCGGTAAATAACATCTTTAAAGATTTAAATACCATATTGATCCAGTATCTGACCTCATAAAAACTGTATTTTACCGTGCCTGAAGCATCAAATTTGGTATAGCCGCGCTCTCCCATGATCCCGAAGTAATATCTGTTTTCCTCTTCGGAAAAAATGGGACTTAATATTGTACTTTGGATGATACCGTCTCTTTTGTATGTGATGCGGACATCTTCGCCCTTATTTACAAGCGCATCTATCGTAACATCCCTGAAAAGATGGATGTTTTCGTTATTTATCTTAAGTATCACATCTCCTGCCTGTAATCCGGCTTTTTCGGCAGCTCCGCCTTCTACGACATCACCTATCACAGCCGGGTCGCTTCCAATCGTAGCAACGATAATAAGCGAAAATAAAAAAGCCAGGATAAAGTTAAAGAAAGGTCCGGCAAAAACCGTAGCAAACCTCTTTGCAACAGAAGCATCGGGAAAAGGTATCCCGTTTACGAATATTCCCTCATCTTCTTCCTTAACACCTTCCTCTTCATCGGTAAAAACGCCGTCTTCACCTTCAAATATACATGCTCCGCCTATCGGAAAGAGCTTTAAGGAATATTTGGTGCCTCCCTTTTCAAAATGAAGGAGCGTAGGACCCATACCGATAAAAAACTCACGGACCCCGATCCCGCTTGCTCTGGCAATGATATAATGACCGAATTCATGAACCAGTACGACTATAAAAAATATTAGAAAAAAGAACAGATATCCCATTTTATGACATAAACTCCTCTATCGTTTCATAAGCAAAGCGCTCGGAATATAAGATCTGATCCACATCGGGATCTGATATTACCTCATGCTTATCCATGGCATTCTCGATCAAGTCATAGATATCAGTAAATCCGATCCTGTTATTAAGGAAAAGCGCAACTGCTTTTTCGTTTGCGGCATTATAGACAGTAGGCATACTGCCGCCGATCTTAAATGCCTCATATGCAAGAGCAAGGCCTTTAAACACTTTAAGATCGGGCTTTTCAAACGTAAGATCCTTTATCTTAAAAAGGTCCAGCTTTTCGGCTTCCAAATGCAGCCTTTCGGGATAAAACAGCGCATATTGTATCGGAAGCTTCATATCCGGAAGTCCCATCTGTCCAATAACCGCTCCGTCTTCATATTCAACAGCCGAATGAAGTATGCTCTGGGGATGGATCACAACTTCGATCTCATCGGGAGTTACATTAAAAAGATGACAGGCTTCCATTACTTCAAGGCCTTTGTTTACCATTGAAGCTGAATCGATCGTGATCTTATTGCCCATGGACCAGTTGGGATGCTTTAATGCCTCGGCTGCGGTCTTTCCTTTAAGTTCATCATAGCTTAACCCCCTGAAAGGGCCGCCCGATGCGGTAAGCAGTATCTTTTTTATCTTATTACCGGCTCTTCCCTGAAGAGACTGGAAGATCGCACTGTGTTCGGAATCAACGGGAAGGAGCTTAACATTCTTCTCCTTTATGAGAGGCATTATTATATGACCCGCACATACCAGGGTTTCCTTATTTGCAAGAGCTATATCCTTTCCTGCGTTTATGGCAGCAATCGTAGGCCTTATGCCTATCATCCCGACAACTGCCGTAAGAACGATATCAGCTTCGCTTAAGGACGCGATCTTAATTAGTCCGTCCATACCGGATAAAAGTACGGTCTTATGGTCCTTAAATGAAGGATCATCCTTAAGGCTGTCGTTTAACCTTGTAAATGCTTCTTCGTTACTTACAACGGCATATAAAGGATCAAATTCTTTTATCTGCTCTTTAAGCCTGTCTGTATTTTTATCGCATGATATGGCGATGACATTTAATCTGTCCGGATAAGCACGGGCTATATCAAGCGCCTGTGTTCCGATACTTCCGGTCGATCCGAGTATTACCAAATTTTTCATTTTATCCACCTTATGCAAAGAAATCATCTGCTGTAATTACATGCAGGAAATGTACTATCTCATCCCATGCCGACTTCGACTCGGGAAATGTATTAAGACCGAGCTGGAAAACATGGAACATTCCGGGATAGGTATGTTCTTTTATCTTAACTCCGCTCTCTTTAGCCTTTTCATATACGCTTACAGTATCATCGAGAAGCATCTCAAGCTCTCCGACCTGCATCAGCATCGGAGGAAAGAGCGTATAATCTCCGAATATCGGTGAGATATAGGGAGTCATCGGGTCAGCTTCCGCATAATAGCCTTTCTTAAATACGAGCGTATGCTTAGATCCGCCAAACACCGGGTCGGAATCATAATTCTCCTCGTAAGAATCGCCGCTCTTTGTAAGATCGGTCCATGCCGACATGGTTATTATACCAAGAGGCAAGGGCATAGTATGATCCCTTATATACATACAAAGAGCAAGCGAAAGACCTCCGCCCGCAGAATCACCCGATATTATTATATGATCTGATGTAAAACCGGTATCAAGCAGCCATTTATATGAATAAACAGCATCTTCTAACGCTGCAGGAAAGGGATCTTCCGGTGCAACGCGATAGTCCGGAGATAAAACGCTGTATCCGCCGCTTATCTCGTTATAATAAGCCGCAACAGCTCTGTAAGTATTATGAAGCTTCCCGTAATATCCGCCGCCGTGGAGCTGAAGAACGACATATCTTTTTGCAATATCGGTTTCTTCTACTGCATTTTCCAGAAACTCCATCTTAAAGTTTTCGGTCTCTATCACGATATTTTTAAGATGATCGGGACATTTCCATTCCCTCTCATGCTCGCTTATAAGATTCTGAAGCTGGCCGTTACGCCGAAGCTGTCCCAAAAAAGGAAAATTATTGGCTACTTTTACTATATGCCTTGCTGTCTTTCCTCTTAAGCTTATCTCTTCTTTACCGGGGATCTCCTTTTCGGGGACATCTGCTATAGTATCGGCAATTTCAAGGCCACTGTCTTCTTCCTCCGGCGCTTTCCACTCACCTTCGGTTTTAACATCGACCTCGCTAATTTTTTGATCAGGATAAGCAGCCTCGCCGGGCGAATTATCACCTGTTCCTTCTTCATTTTGATTATTTAATACTATATATTTTTTCATTTATATTCCGATCAGATATGAAATCTTCTGCTAAGTTCGTTTCCTGCCTTCTTTCCTCCGAACAGGAAAGTTCCGAAGATATAGAAAAGCGTAACAAGGAAACAGATAAAAGGCATTACCGCGCTGTGAATAAGTCCCAATACATAAAGCGTTATTATCGCTGCGGAGCAAAGTCCGAGTAATATAAGGAGCAGTACATAACTCTGCCACCTGGAACGGTTAAGCATCATGACAAAGAATACTATTCCGTCTCCAAGAAGTATGATGCCGGGTATCGCCCATTGCAATGACCAGCCGCGCATACCGTTTGCCTTATCTATAAAGAATAAAGCAATCATGGTTATCAGCATCTGCAGCCCTATCTTACTCGCAAACCCGGAATCATGTGATATCCAGTAAAGCAGGAATAAATAGATATAAAGCATGCAAATACCGGTTATGAGCGACCACGGATATCTTATGGGAGTATAATAGTTTATAAGTATCATGATAACTTCGGCTACGACAAAAACAAAAAGGACGATACGAAGTATGAGCTTAACAAGCTTTGCTCTTCCAAGTACGTTTGGATAAGGCGCATTTTCACCGAATTTAAGGGCTGCGGCCTTTTCGTCTTCTCCGGTAAGCTCATCGGTAACGCAGTTACACAGCGGGCAGACGCCTGATCTGTTATATATTATTATATTGCATTTAGGACAGCGGCCCATTACTATCCTCCTTAGCTCCGGTCATTTTATCATCGGTTTCTTCATCATCAAAATATTCATTTGTTTCAAGTGCTATATCAACGCCGTCTTTTGCAATAGTCCGAAAGAACCTCTTTAATATGGACACATCACGCAGTTTAGTGGTAAATGTGATGATTAGCGTTCCGTTAAATGTAACTATGGCTCCCTTTAAGTTCTGACCTCTGGACATGGAGAGCATCGCATAGATATGCTCCACATAATCCTTATAGGGTTCTCTTATCTCAACATTTCCGATGTTTGTAACAGTAGCCGTTGTAACATCTACCGTGGAATAATAAACGCTTCTTATGGCAAGATTCTTGATAAATATAGGTATAGGCCGAAGGAAAATGTTCTTTTCGTTTGATACATTGTATGAAAGAATATTATCAAGGTTTTCCTTTGTTATCTGATCCTTTAAGCTCTTTGAAACGATCTCAAGGACTTCATCTAATGAATAATCTTCCTTTTCGGGCTTAAACCTCGCAACTACCATTGCAAAGAAATTCTTAACGGTCTGGGAATCGTAAAAACTCCTTAGATCCACGGGAACACAGCAGTTAATCGGTCTTTCCGAAGGAGCGGATTTTAAATACTCCTTATAGATCGAATATACAAATACGCCGACAAGATACTGGTTTATCGTAACATTATGGCTTTTGGCGGCTTTTTTAAGCTCATCAAGAGGCAATAAACCGTGATAGACATTAAGCTCGCCCTTATTTATCTTTTCACCCTTTATGATGACACCCTTTTCGGAGCGGTAAGCTTCGTCGTGGCTCTTTGGCTTATTAAAGCTCTTAACGTAGCTGTCCTCCATGTCAAGATAAAGTCCCGGAGAGAGTCTGTCTTTTTCGTTTTTAAGCTCCTCGGGGTGGGCAAGCCTTAAATACTGGTATATGAGTTCTTTTAAGAATAACAGTCCGCCGTAGCCATCGGTAAGAGCATGGAAGACCTCTAAGTTTATCCTCTTTTTATGATAGGTCACGCGGAACATGTAATGATTGTTCCTGCTCTTGTTTATATATGTTCCCGGGAAATTACTTTCATGTCTTACTTTAGGAGGCTTTCTGTCATTTTCCTCGAAGTAATACCAAAAAAGCCCCATTTTAAGGCGCATCCTAAACGCCAGAAAATGCGGCAAAAGCATATCCTGTGCTTTCTGTAACAATTCTCCGTTTATCTCTTCTTTTAAAGAAGCGGATATCCTGTAAACATTGCTCATATCCTCCGATGCAATGACAGGAAATAAAATGGCTGTGTTATCAAGTTTTGCCCATGCGGGTTGATGTTTCCCGGTCTTGGGAGTTTTCATTTAAGTAGTTCTCCGAATTCCTCCGCAGGCATCGGTTTATAGAAATAATATCCCTGAACTATACGTCCGCCCTGGGACTTTATAAAGCTGACCTGTTCCTCGGTCTCAACACCTTCGGATACTGATTCAAATTCAAGATTATCGGCAAGATGAAGTATCGCGGATATAATGACCCTCGATCTGTCATCAAGCTCGTTCTGCATGAAAAAACCGCCGTCGATCTTAACAATATCGGCAGGAAGATCCTTCATGAAATTAAGCGTAGAATAACCGGAGCCGAAATCATCCATGGATATGGAAAAGCCGGCTTGCTTTAATCTCTTTATCATCTCTATAAGTCTTTCTGTATCCTCAAAGAATACGCTTTCCGTTATCTCAAGCTCTATCGAAGAAGGATCAAGGCCGTATTTATCAGCAAGATCGAGCATCCTTTCGGGGAGACGGTTATCTATAAGATGGACTCTCGAAACATTTATGGAGATAAGCGGAACATCCTTGCCGTCTGCTTTCCACATTGAGATAAGCCTGAAGGTCTGCTCATATACCTTCTTGTCGATATCAACCACCATGCCCGTCTTTTCGGCAACGGGGATGAAAACTCCGGGGGGTAATATCTTTCCGTCATCATTTAAACGTACCAAAGCCTCGGCTCCGACGATCTTATTTTCGATGATATCCACTTTCGGCTGGAAGAATACGACAAATCCGCCGTTTTCAAGCGATTTTTTGATCTTTTCCTTTAAAACTTCCTCTTCATGTTCTTTTATCTCGATCTCGTGAGTATATTTAAAGAAATTACGATCCCTGTCATTTAATACCATGTTTCTGGCTTTTATGGCATTATCCACGCATCTGTTTATATTCTCGCCGTTTTTGGGCATATCGTATAAGCCCGCAAAGCAGCGGATATTAATACCGGGATATTTATCCTTTAATTCCCTGTTCATCCTGATACTGCAGAAAGAAACATCATTTATGATATCTCTTTCTATATCCTTTTGAACAAGCATAAGGAAATCATCACCCTTTATACGGCATATCATCTCGCCGTCCTTTAAATTTCCCTGCATGATCTTTGTAAAGAGCTTTAACACCTCATCTCCGGCTACATAGCCGTAAGCATCATTGATCTTTGCAAACTCTTTTATACCCAGACATAACAGCTGATAATCGATATCGTTATTCTTTATAAGCCTTGTCGCCGTCATAACGAAGCTGTCATACGTCTCGGCCCCGGTAAGGGTATCTTCACCTTTAACACGGTTTAAGAAATCGGTAACGTCGGTAACGCATAAAAGGATGTCATTGGCATTCGTCCCGTCTTCTATCTCCTTAACCGTTATCGTATACCAGGCATCATTGATATCATCATAATATTCGGCAGTCTTTTCTCCTTTGCTGCCGTAATCCATTTCTTCGATCACGGGTTTTAACTTCTTTCCTATAACGCTTTCAAAGAAGTCCTCTCCGCATTCACAATCAGCATGGGAAGTCTCGGCCTGCTTACTTAAATATCTGAGCTCGCCGGTATTTCTGTTGATCACGAAGAATACGACCTTCTGAGCTTCCATAACATTTTTATTTATTATATTTTCAGCTTCATGGAAATCCTTTACCTGCTTGCCGAGCCTGTAGGAGCTTACTATCTGTGATATGCCAATGAGTGTGGATATCTCTTTCTGTGAAAATTCGTGCCTGTTAAAGCATTCGATGTTAAACAGACCTTTTATCTGATTTCCGTCAAATATCGGGAGATGGATCGCCGAAACAGGATAATACTTATGGATTTTTATCTCTTCGGAATAATCAAATTTCTCTGATATGCCATTCTGAAAAACAAGATAACTTGAATTTGTATAACTCTCCGGCTCAACATCCCAATATGCATCGTCCATGACCATATCTTCGGGGAAATCGGTATCGTCAAGTTTGCTGCTCCATTTGATAGTGGTCCTTATGCCTTTTTTCATGAAAAGTTTTTCAAAAAAGACTCCTCTGTCATATCCGTAATTAAGACATACTTCTTTTATGATCGCATAAATGGCGTCAGAGGTATCCCTGACCCTGATCATGGTTTCAAAAGCATAATCGAACAATTTCTTGTCGATATCGGAATTGTTGACGATCGATGAATTAATTATACCGGTCTGCCAGCTGTTCTTGATAAAAGTAAGACCGTCTTCCGCAAGGGACATCGTATCGGAATCAAAGGCAACAGCACAGTTACCTCCTCTTTCCTTGGCAACCCGAAGGGCGATATCTGCCTGAGAATAAAGAGAATAAAAACTCTGGGCATCCTTGGGGATAAATGAATATCCGATGCCGGCTGTAATGCTTTTTCCGTTACGAAGGGAAATATTGCTTGATAATCTGACCTGAAGATCGTATATGTGTTTCTTAACTCTGGATTCTTCGATATCGTCGCAGAATACCATAAACTGGTCGGCAGAGATCCTTGCTACGATGTCTTTTTTCATGAAATTGGTATATATGACTCCGGCGATCGTCTGTAATATGACATCACCGTACATATATCCGAAAGTATCATTTATATAATTAAATCCATCAATATCAATAAGTATAAGGGCTCCGGATATATCCTTCTTTTCCGAAGTAGCCTTTAAGATCGTATTTTTAATGATACTTCTGGCTTTAGATCCGTTATAAATATTTGTAAGAGGATCATGGCCTTCATTTAAGTCAGCTGATCCTAAGTCTATCTCGCCTCTCAATATATCGGTACAATGACCGACTATCTTCTCGGGTATCCCGTCCATATCCCGCTCAAGATGACCTTCATGAACTAAAGTTGTAGTCTTATAGTCTATGGAAATGGCTCTGTATTCTGCTCTTACATTCTCAGCGCCTTCTTCAAGCGCATCACAGAATGCATCAAAAAGATATTCATCACCTTGATATACAAGATGCATGTCTTTTATCTGGGAACGATAATCTCTGAAAATGAATTCTTTTTCGCTTCCGTCCTCATAGATATAGATATAGTGCATGGAACGGTCAGCTATAACATATTCGAATCTGTTATTCGGGCTCAGATTCGAAAGAAGGCTGTCCGAGGAAGAGACATCACTCATTTCGTATATTTCACGATCTGAAATTACATTATCGCTGTGAATATCTGACATAAAAAGCACCATATCTTGTAAAAATGGACATAAAATTACATAAATATTCTATCAAAATACGGCTGTAAAGTCAAATGAGGATAACGGCCAGATAATATATAACGGGGGCCGTAAAGATGATGGAATCAAAGCGGTCCATTATGCCGCCGTGACCGGGGATCAAAGTCCCGTAATCCTTGATATTGAAATTTCTTTTGATCGCACTTGCAGCAAGGTCTCCCACCATGGAGATAAGGGCTCCTATGCCGCAGATAAGAGGGAACGCCCAAAGGAGCATACCCTTACCGGGAATGATTTCAAAACAGTTAAGTACGTATGCATAAATAAAGCCGACGATCGAACTTCCAAGCACGCCGCCAATCGCTCCTTCTATACTCTTCTTTGGACTTAATATCGGAGCCATCTTATGCTTTCCAAACATAACTCCCGTAAAATAAGCGCAGGTATCGCATACCCATGAACTGATAACGATGAGCCATGCTATATAAAATCCATGGTCGAGCTCTCTTGTAAGATACAGATATCCCAGCATTATCGGCGCATAGATAAACGAAAACAGCGTCGCCATGACCTGTCTTGCATCATATTTCGGGAAGGCAAAAACATATACAAATAAAAGGATGAGTATTGTAAATGTAACGGAAAGCATCACGAAAGATCCGCCTTTGGTAAAGAAAAGCACAGAATAATACGAAAATACGCCTATCGCTCCGAGGATCTCCAAAAGATTGACCTTTTCTTCTTTTTTCTTAAGAAGATTTGATTTAGCGTCGATCTTTTCATCTTTATCGGAAATTATCAGATCTCCATCCTTTGTAAGAGTCGTAACCCTTACATCCATAGCTCTGGTAAGTTCAAAATATGCCTTTAAGGATATGAGAAGACAAAACACAAATAAAACCGGTCCTCCGAATATAAGGACCAGTGCCATCATGATTATCAGGATAACACCGCTTATAACCCTCTCAAGCATCATCTTCCTCCGAAACGCCGCCGAATCTTCTGTCTCTTTTATTATATGCTTCAACGGCTTTCATAAGCTCGTCCATTGTAAAATCAGGCCAGTGAACAGGCGAAAAATAAAATTCGGAATAAGCAAGCTGCCACAGAAGGAAATTGGAAAGCCTCTCTTCACCGCTGGTTCTGATTAAAAGATCCGGGTCGGGTAAGGATGCCGTATCAAGATGATCGGAAATAAGATCTTCGGTTATATCATCCTCTGATATCGTCCCATCCTTAACTTCCAAGGCTATCTTTTTAACGGCACGTCTTATCTCATCACGGCTTCCGTAATTAAGAGCTATCGTAAATTTAAGGCCTGTATTGTTTACCGTAGCCTTTTCAAGCTCATCTATACGCTCTCTGATATCATCATAAAGTCCGCTCTTATCGCCTATTATACGGACGCACATGTTGTTCTTTTCCGCTGTCTTAAGACAGGTCTTTAAATAATTCCTAAGAAGCTTCATAAGGGCATCCACTTCATCAGCCGAGCGCTTCCAGTTCTCCGTGGAAAAAGCATATACAGTAAGATATTCTATGCCGGCCTTATAGGCGCCTTCACATATGACTTCCACATTCTTTGCGCCCTGTGCATGTCCGTAATTACGGGGCATTCCCTTACTTTTTGCCCATCTTCCGTTTCCGTCTAAGATTATAGCCACATGACGCGGCATCTTAAGTTCTTCCATATTAACCCCTAAACTAAGAAAAAGGACAGAGTGACTCTGTCCCTTGACTCTTTTCTTTTAAACGGTCATGATCTCCTTGCTCTTGTTCTCGACCATAACATCTATATCTTTGATATATTTATCAGTAAGTTTCTGAAGCTCATCGGAAAGATCCTTTACTTCATCTTCGGATAATTCCTTGGAAAGCTTCTTGAAAGCGTCATTTCCGTCACGTCTTGCATTTCTGACAACGACTTTATTGTCTTCACCTTTTTTTCTTATGTCCTTAACAAGTTCCTTACGTCTTTCCTCGGTAAGCTCTGGGAAAACAAGACGGATGACCGTTCCGTCGCTTGTAGGAGTGATACCCACATCGGATGTAAGGATCGCCTTTTCGATCTCCTTTAACATACTCTTCTCCCAGGGAGAAATCTGTAACATCCTGGGCTCGGGAACCGAGATATTTCCCACGCTCTGAAGAGGTGTGGGGGTTCCGTAATAATCCACCGTGATCTTATCAAGTACATGGGGATTGGCTCTTCCTGCTCTTATAGCGGCAAAATCAGTCTGAAGATAATCAACCGCCTTCTGCATCTTTTCTTCGTAAACCTTTAATCTTTCGTCCATATCCGCACCTCCTAAACAGTAACCATTGTCCCGTTAAAATCATCGGATAATGCCTTGACTATCCCATTTTCCTCATTTAAAGAAAATACCCTCATCGGGACCTTATTGTCTCTGACCATGATGGAAGCAGTCATATCAACCACCTGGAGATTCCTGCTTATCACTTCGTCAATGCTTATCTCGTCAAATCTCTTTGCATTCGGATTGGTCTTCGGATCGTCATCATAAACACCGTCAACGGCCTTTGCGAGAAGTATGCACTCAGCCTCAACCTCGATGGCCCGAAGTGCAACTCCGGTATCCGTTGAAAAATAAGGATGACCCGTTCCGCCGGCAAAAAATACTACATGACCTTTTTCAAAATATTTATTTGCTCTGTCTTTTGAAAAGAGCTTTGTAAATGAACCGATCTCAAAAGGTGTAAGGATATTGGTCATCATACCCTCGCTCCTGAATATCTCGGAAACATAGATGCAGTTCATTACAGTGGCAAGCATTCCGATCTGATCGGCCTTGGTACGGTCGATGTTCTCGCTCGTACGGCCTCTCCAGAAATTACCGCCGCCTATTACTATTCCGACTTCTTTTCCTTCATCAACAAGGACTTTGACCTGCTTTGCAACCTTTTTTACGGTCTCTTCGTCAAATCCTGTTTTCTTTTCTCCGGCTAAAGCTTCACCGGATAATTTGAGCATTACTCTTTTCATATCAACCTAAACTCTCAAAAAAGCTTACAGGGCTAACATCCGCATAGCACTGTGAAACTATACCTTCTATGACCGCACCGTTATTGATCTGAACAGCCTTGGATTTGATATTGCCCATTACTATTGCCGTGGTATCAAGGATAACGGGGCCTCTTACATCGATATCGCCCTTAACCGCGCCGGCAATTACTGCAGCCGTGCCGAAAACGTTACCCATAACAACGCTTCCCTGACCGATCTTAACGCTTCCGGAAGCATTTATATCACCGACGATCTTAGCGGAATCCGCAAAGATCTCGGCAGCCTTTGAATTACCGTTAATAACACCGGTAACATTTAATTTCCCTAATATCTCGATATTACCTGTGATCTGACCCATGACATCCATGTTACCGCGAGATGCCATATTACCAACAACTGCCATTCCGGCAGTGATAACGGCTGTCTCATCGATAGCCTCTCCTTCGGGAGAAACGGGAGTTGCACTCTCTGCGGGCGCGCTATTAACACTTGCTTGAGTTGCTACGGGTGCTGCTACGGCAACTGGCGTTACTGCGGGAGCAGGTGCTGCGGGCGCTGCAGGCGCAACAGGTGCTGCTACGGGAGCAGGTGCAACGGGTGCGGGTGCAGGAGCGGGTGCTACGGGAGCAACCGGTACCGTATTAATAACGGGAGCGGGTGCTGCAGGTGCGGGAGCAACAGGTACCATATTAACAACGGGTTGAGGAGCAACAGGTGCAGACGGAGCGATATTTACTTCCGGCATAACAGGTGCTGCTACAGGCTTAGCTTCAACGCTGATTACCGGCTCGGCATTTATAGCAGGTCCGGAACTTGCTTCCTGTGCCATTTCAGCTGCTTCAACCAGCTTTTCAAGCTCTGAATAAGAATTGTCAGCTGCTTTGGTCTCCTCGGAAACCATTGAGCTTATATCATCTGATGTATTATCGTCAAGTTTCTCAACGGCTGCTCTGAAAGCATCTTCTATATTGCTGTTCTCGGCTTCCGAATAGCTTTCTGCTATGGGAGTATCAACAACTACCGCCGAATCGGGAATTGCTTCCGGCGCGCTTTCCTTAACTGCTTCGACGCTTTCGGCATTATTCTCACCGGCTAATTCAGCTTCACCTTCTTCGGGTATAAGCTCATTTACGGCCATTGAAAGATCTTCTTTTAAATCTTGAAAAAATCCCATTTTACTTCCTCCGTTTCATTGATATGTATCAATGTGCAAAATCTCGGGTGTATCTTCTGTTATGGGCAGTATAAGCACGTCTTCCCTGTCTATTAATTCGTCTAAGATAAGGGGCAGCGCCTCTACCGTATTTGCTTTGTCATATCCGTCATGCAGTAAGACTACCGCTGTGTCGAATTTTTCTATACCCGCAAGAACGTTTGCGGCTATCTCATCCGGCTTCGGATCCGATCCGTCGGCATCTCTTCCGGAAATATTCCAGTCATATACTTTAATTCCATCTTTATGCAGCTGACCGATAAGCGATCTCATATCCACCTTGCTTACGGTATTGCTGCTTCCACCGGGAAGTCTGGTGATCCTTGATCTGTATCCGGTGACATCGTAGATATAATCGGACAATCTCTTGAAATCTTCAAAATATGCTTCTTCAGAGGCATATATCTGTCCGTATTTATGGGTGTAGGAATGTATACCCAGTGAATGACCGCCGGCGATCATGCGTCTGTATAATTCCTGTCCTTCATCGGAAGTATTCCCGATCGTAAAAAATGTAGCCTTAACGCGGTATTCTTCTAATATATCAAGTATCTTCGCCGTATTTGGCGTAGGCCCGTCATCAAATGTCAGATATATCCTTTTGATACCGTCAGGACTTTTGTAATCCCTGATACCGTTCTCGCTTTCGGTTATGATCGGAACGGGTGCCTTTTCTTCTTTCAGATTAAGACTTTCGATATGATCTTTATAATCGTCAAGATCTTCAGACAAAAGTGTGACCATTTCTTTTAAAACAGCCACTTTTTCGTTCTTTGATGTAAGTTCTTCCTCGGTCTTAACCCTGTCTGCGTTTGCTTTGGTAAGATCATTTTCGGTCCTGTATAACTTTAATCCCAAAAAGGCACAGACTCCCCACGGGATCAGGATCATTAACAGAAGAAATATGATTATAAGCTTTTTTAAACGCTTAATACGCTTTCTTCTTTGAGGAGAAAGCCCGGCCTTTACTTCATCAGCCATATGTTTCCTCCGATTTAAGGTAACAGGCAGACACCCCAAAAGGTGCCTGCCGTTTTATCTTAAAGCTGTGCTGCAACCTCTGCAGCAAAATCTTCATTCTTCTTTTCCATACCTTCACCAACTTCAAATCTTACGACCTTGGTGATAGCAATGGCAGGATTTACGCTCTTTAAGTAAGCAGCTACGTTCTGCTTTCCGTCTTCAGCCTTGACATAGGTCTGATCTAAGAGGCAGATCTCCTTGATGTGCTTGGAGATACGACCATCAACAAGACCTGAGAAGATCTTGTCATTTACATATTCATCCTTGCCTTTAAGTGCAAGACCTGCAACGGTTGCCTTTGCAGCATCTGAAAGGAAGTTAAATAAGAACTTGCTGTTCTTGTTCTCTTCATATGCCTTCTTATCATCATCTGAAAAGCTTGCT
>DMCJ01000164.1 GCA_003446735.1 Lachnospiraceae bacterium
ACAAGGATTCGAACCTTGAAATGACGGAGTCAGAGTCCGTTGCCTTACCATTTGGCGATAGCCCATCAGCAAGAACGATTATACACAAAACCGAAATAAAAATCAAGTACTTTTTTAAAATAGCTTTGAATCGTTCCTGTTTTAGTATTTTGCGGGGTTTTCAGACTTCAAACATCAGCTCTCCGTATGTGGGGATCGGCCACATATCCTTGTCGACGATCATCTCGAGTTCGTCGGCGGGAGCACGGAGCTCATCCATGATGGGACGGATGACATCTTTGTAATAGAATGCTTTTTCCTTCGCGCTTCTTATCTCGCTCGCATTCTTTTCTTCATTCTTAAGTTTAGCCAATGCTGACTGCATGGCACCGATCCTTTTGGTCACAGAACATAACATTTCCGAAAGAGCGGAAGCATCAGCGCCTGCACTTTTAACGGAGTTTACGGAATCTGCCAGAACGCCGGCATATTCCACTGCCGCGGGTATTATCTGCTTTCCTGCCATGTCTATCATCGTAAGAGCTTCGATATTGATCGTCTTAGCGTATGTTTCGTATATGATCTCCTGTCTGGATTCAAGCTCGCCTCTTGTATAGATGCCGAATCTTTCGAAGAGTTCAACGGCCTTGTCCGAGGTAAGGGTATCTGCGGCCTCGATCATGGACTTGATATTGGGAAGTCCTCTTCTCTCGGCTTCCTTTACCCATTCGTCGGAGTATCCGTTTCCGTTAAAGATTATCCTCTTGTGCTTTCTTAAATACTTCTTTATAAGGTCATGGACAGCGATCTCAAAATCTTCTGCTGCTTCAAGCTCATCTGCCGCCTCTGAGAACGCCTCGGCCACGATCGTATTTAATACGGTGTTGGGCTCTCCTATGGAATCGGAGCTTCCTACCATACGAAATTCGAATTTATTTCCGGTAAATGCAAAAGGTGAAGTCCTGTTCCTGTCGGTCGCATCCTTATCTACATCTGGAAGAGTCGAAACACCGGTCTCAAGCTTTTCGCCGGAGATCGAACTTTCGGCAAACCCCGTCTCAACAAGCTGCTTTATGACATCTTCAAGCTGTTCTCCCAAGAATACCGAAATGATCGCCGGAGGGGCCTCATCTGCGCCTAATCTGTGATCGTTGCCAACGTCGGAAGCTGACTGTCTTAAAAGATCGGCATGTTTATCAACAGCCTTTAAGATACACGCAAGTACCAGAAGGAACTGTACATTGTCGTTGGGCGTAAGACCCGGATCCAGGAGATTAACACCGTTATCGGTGGATATCGACCAGTTATTATGCTTACCCGAACCGTTTACTCCCGCATAAGGCTTTTCATGAAGAAGGCATCTTAAATCGTGTCTTATGGCCACTCTCTTCATAGTCTCCATAACGATCTGGTTATGATCTACCGCCACGTTAGCTGTCTCGTATATAGGTGCCAGCTCATGCTGAGCGGGAGCAACCTCGTTATGCTGGGTCTTAGCGGTAACTCCGAGCTTCCAGAGTTCCTCATTAAGATCCTTCATAAAGGCTCCGACTCTTTCCCTTATGACTCCGAAATAATGGTCATCCATCTCCTGACCCTTGGGAGCGTTTGCTCCGAAAAGAGTACGGCCGGCAAACATAAGATCCGTTCTCTGCTTATAGTAATCGGCATCAACAAGGAAGTATTCCTGCTCGGGCCCCACATAAGGAGTGACCTTGGTCGCCTTGTCATTTCCAAATAATCTTACGATACGAAGAGCTTCTTTTGAAAGGACCTCACAGCTTCTTAAAAGCGGAGTCTTTTTATCAAGGGCTTCACCGGTATATGAGCAGAATGATGTAGGTATACAAAGTATCGCACCTGCCGATGACTCTTTTATAAATGCCGGAGATGTGATATCCCATACGGTATATCCTCTTGCCTCAAAGGTGGAACGAAGTCCTCCCGAAGGGAATGAAGACGCATCGGGCTCACCTTTTATGAGCTCCTTTCCGGAAAACTCCGTTATCATCTTTCCCATCTCATCGGGATGAGTAACGAAAGCATCATGCTTCTCGGCGGTAAATCCCGTAAGAGGCTGGAACCAGTGGCTGTAGTGAGTGGCGCCTTTTTCCATGGCCCATTCCTTCATCGCCTTAGCCACAACATTAGCGGTTGCCATCGTAAGCTCTCCGCCGTGTTCCATGACTTCCTTAAACTCTTTGTAGACATCCTTGGGAAGTCTCTGCTTCATCGTACCTAATGTAAATACATTCTGTGCGAAGATCTCTTCTGCGTTTACTGCCTTTTCCATTACTGCATTCTCCTGCTTTCTGTTCTTAATATATCATTGACACCGGCTTTCTTATCTATCGATACAAAAAGCTTCTGTTTTGAGTGCGGCGCACTCTCCATTTCGTTTCCTTCTTCATCGTGTATATATAATACCGTGGCCTTAAGATCCATGCCGTCGGGTTTCATTATATCAATAACTTCGCCTTTTGCAAACTTATTCTTCTGGGTTATCTCTATCCTGCTGCCTTCATCCGTCTTTGTGACCGCTTCTACGCGTCCCAAATATACGGCGTCGCTGTCATATGTATTATTATCGTATATCTGAGATTCCTCGGATGGTTTTCCGAAATAAAAGCCTGTCGTAAACTGCCTGTAAGTACACTTTTTTATCTCTTCTTCACATCTGGGAAGGATCTTTTCATATTCATCCATTCCAAGCGCATAGGCATCAAGAGCCATCCTGTATGCCCTTGTGATGCTTGCCACATAAAGCGCGGTCTTCATCCTGCCCTCGACCTTTAAGCTGTTGATCCCTGCCTCTGCAAGCTCGGGAATATGACCTACCATATTAAGGTCCTTGGAATTGAATATGAATGTACCTCTCTCATTTTCATAAACAGGAAGATATTCACCGGGGCGCTTCTCCTCCATGACGGAATATTTCCATCTGCAGGGATGTGTGCACTCTCCGTGATTTGCATCACGACCGGTAAAATAATTACTTAAAAGACATCTTCCCGAATAGGAAATACACATCGCACCGTGAACGAAGGATTCGATCTCCATGTCATCCGGGATGTTTTTTCTGATCTCGGATATCTCTTTTAATGATAATTCTCTTGCCGTGACAACACGTTTTATTCCCTGATCATACCAGAATTTAAAAGTCCTGTAGTTGGTATTGTTTGCCTGTGTGCTTAGGTGGATCGGCACATCCGGGCATATCTCTTTTGCTATCATTATCATCCCCGGATCGGCCATGATAAGTCCGTCGGGACGAAGATCTTTCATTTTTGTAAAATATGCTTCTGCCTCTTTCAGATCTTCGTTGTGCGCAAGGATGTTAGCCGTAACATAAACCTTCTTTCCGAAGGAATGGGCGTATTCTATGCCCTCTTTCATATCGGCATCATCAAAATTCTTTGCCTTTGCGCGAAGCGAAAAGACATCGCCGCCTATATATATCGCATCCGCGCCATAATAGACCGCAGTCTTAAGGACTTCGAGACTTCCTGCCGGTATCAGTAATTCGGGTATGTAGTTTTTGTTTTTTTCATCGCTCATATCGCACCGTAAATTTATGTGACAGCGTACCAGGCACCGTGTCACATTGTGTCACTGACGGTAAGCGCCACTCCGTCGCCTATAGTCAGGATCGAAGTAGACAGTCCGTCCGTATGATTTAATGTGTAAAGGTATTCCCTCATCCTCTTATGGATCGTGCGGTCTCTTCTTGTCACCGCGAATTTGGATTCTATCACCGTTCCGTCCTGAAGGACGTTATCGGAAAGTATCATCCCACCCGGTTTTAAAAGTCTTAGAACATCGGGCAAAAATGCCCCGTATTGTCCCTTGGCCGCATCCATCAGGATAAAATCAAATTCACCCTCGAGGTTCTTTAATATATCCGCTGCATCTCCTTCAATAAGTGTGATGCTTTTATCTTTATCAAACCTTGCAAAATTATCCTTTGCTATCGGGATCCTTTTCTCGTATTTTTCTATGGTCGTTATCTTAACATCCGGGCCCGCAAATTCCTTCATCAATAAAGCGGAAAAACCGATCGCTGTTCCCACTTCCAGGATATGCGCCGGTTTTTTATAAGTAAAGAGCGTCTTTATAAGGCTCTGTACTTCCTTTTTGATGATAGGTACATCGGTATCAAGTGCATAGCTTTCCAGTTCCTCAAGATAGGGCGGAAGTATATCCGCAAGAGAACCGATGTAAGTGGCGAACCTTTCTTTATTCTCCGCCATCTTCTTCACTTTCTTCGGACTCGGAGCCGCCGTTATCGATATAATCGTCGCTCATTTCATCCTCATCCATTGTCTCTGTAACTACAGTGGCATTTGAAACAGGTTCCGCATTCTCATCCACTTCGTAATCTCCGGTCTCACCGTCTCCTTCGGGGAAGGCACCGATGACCGCCATTATCTCCTGGGAACTCATGGATGTGTTGAGCGCATAAACGCCGGGAGTCACGTTTTCCCTGTACTCGGAAAATCTTTCCTGAACATAGAATAATTTCCAGTCCTTGGTAAGACCTGTCTTCTCAAAATATTCGGCTATGTCCTTTTCACTCATGCTGTCGGTGATCGTTACTTCCACGTCCCTTCCGGGAAAAACGTCCGCAGGGATGTCGGCAAAAACGTTATATCCGAAATTGTATGCCTCGTGGGAAAGGTTGTAGACAAAATAGATTATGGCTACGGTTATGCCCAGCCTTATCACCATTCCGAGTAAAGATAGCACTACATTTTTAACACTCATTACCTGCTCCCTTGGAGTAATCGAAATCCTCGGCAAACGCCATGGATATCTGCTCGTTTATTTCCTGAAACATCCTGCAGAATGCAAGCTCTTTTTCAAGGAAATCCGACACCAGCGGTATCTTGCGAAATTCTGCATACTCGGCTTCAAATCTGTCGACCTCGTCAAACAGCCTGTCTCCGTCAACGGAGTCCTGCATCTCAAAGTTCTTTTTTCGAAAGTCCCTTATCTGTCTCTCAAGCTCAGGGTTCTTTTCAACCTCGGCAAGAACAGCGAAATAATCCGTGGCAACCTTCGTTTTTCTTAGTTTCTCTATGAAATCCTTCGTCGCCTGTTCGTATTCGGTCATCTGCGATCAAACCTCCATAAGGATCGGCAATATGATGGGACGCCTTTTTGTCTTCTTCCAGAAGAGATCTCCAAGTTCATCTCTTATAGCCGATCTGATCTTATTCCAGTCGCTTATCTGTCTTTCATAGAACTTATCCATCAGTTCTATCACGATTCCTCTGGCTTCGTCAATAAGCTCATCGGATTCCTTTACATATACAAATCCTCTCGATACGATTTCCGGCCCGGATACCACCATATTGCTGGATGATTCTATGCTCATTACTACGATAAATATTCCGTCTTCGGAAAGCCTCTGTCTGTCTCTTAATACGACATTTCCGACATCTCCTACACCGAGTCCGTCGACATATACGGCTCCGGCGGGGACCTTTCCTATCACTCCGGCAAATTCATCCGAAAGCTCGAGTATCTCTCCCGAGGACATTATCAGGATATTCTCCGAAGAATAGCCAAGCTCCTTTGCAAGTGAAGCCTGAGCCTTTAAATGCCTGTACTCGCCATGTACGGGGATCGAGTATTTGGGACGCACGAGATTGTAGATAAGCTTTATCTCTTCCCTGCAGGCATGTCCCGAAACGTGGGTATCCTGGAAGATCACATCCGCACCTTTGGCGTAGAGTTCGTTTATTATCTTTGATACGGCCTTTTCATTTCCGGGTATGGGATGGGATGAGAATATCACCGTATCCTTAGGTCCTATCGATATCTTTTTATGCATGCCCTGCGCCATGCGGCTAAGTGCTGCCATGCTCTCGCCCTGGCTTCCCGTTGTTATGATGACCGTTCTCTCGTCGGGATAATCCTTTATCCTTTCGGCTTCGATGAGTGTATCATCGTCTATCTGAAGGTAGCCGAGCTTCCTTGCGGTATCGATGATATTAACCATGCTGCGGCCTTCCACGACTACTTTCCGGCCGTATTTATTTGCGGAATTTATGATCTGCTGAACCCTGTCAACATTTGAAGCAAAAGTCGCGATTATTATCCTGGTATCGGAATGCTCCGCAAAAATAATATCAAAGGTCTTTCCAACGGTTTTCTCGGACTGGGTAAAGCCTTCTCTCTCTGCATTGGTGGAATCGCACATGAGCGCGAGAACACCCTCTTTTCCGAGCTCCGCAAATCTCTGAAGATCTATGGCATCACCGAAGACAGGCGTATAATCAACCTTGAAATCTCCCGTGTGCACGATGGTACCGGCGGGTGACGAAATGGCAAGTGCCGCCGCATCCACGATGCTGTGATTCGTTCTTATGAATTCAACGGAAAATTGTCCGAGACGGATCGTCTCACCGAATCTGACCACTTTCTTCTCAACGAGATCGATGATCCCGTGTTCTTCAAGCTTGTGATCTATTATGCCCATGGTAAGCTTCGTGGCATAGATGGGAACGGGCACATCCTTTAAGACGTAGGGAAGTGCACCTATATGATCCTCGTGGCCGTGGGTTATGACAAACCCGAGTATCCTGTCGAGGTTTTCTTTTAAATATGTTACATCCGGGATAACAAGGTCGATCCCGAGCATGTCATCCTCGGGAAAGGCAAGTCCGCAGTCGACAACTATGATGTTATCCTCATATTCGAAGGCGGTTATGTTCATTCCGATCTGTTCGAGTCCGCCTAAAGGAATGATCCGAAGTCTGTTATCCAATCAAACCTCCCCGATGAACTTTATATCATCCAGAAGATCTTCGAAAACAGTAGATACCGCCGAAAGTTCATTGTCATCCGAAACGATCTCATATATGCCTTCTTCGTCTTCTTCCCCAGACACCTCTTTTAAGATCATGGCATCCGCATCTCCGTCCTCTTCTTCCGTGACCAGGAGATAATTGATGCCTCCGAGTCTTGTCTGCTCCAAAACATACAGGGAGATAACCTCTCCCTCATCTGTTGTTATTTCTATAGTTTCCATTTTTTCTCCGCCGGATCATCCGGTTGTTTTGTTCTTAAGGCCTGCCATGTAGTCATCTAATATATATCCGGCTGCTATGGCATCCACATGTTCTTTTTTCTTTTCAGGTGAAAGCCCTGCCTCATCCATGAGCATATCGGCGCTTACGGTGGTAAGCCTCTCATCGACCATTACGGGCGTTATGCCCGTGCGCCTTTCGACCATGGAGGCAAATTCTCTTGAAAGCCTTGCACGCTCACCTTCACTGCCGTCCATGTTAAGAGGCAGTCCGATCACGATGTCGGTGACACCGTATTCAACGATGAGTTCTTCGATGCGGGCTAAGGTCCGTCTTAACTTATTCTCCTGCTTGCGCCTTATGATCTCTATATCCTGAGATGTTATCATAAGAGGGTCGCTCACAGCCACGCCTACGGTCTTTGACCCGTAATCAAGAGCCATTATCCTCATGCTTTACTCCACGCTGCCCGGCTGCTCCTGATCCCACTTGTTGGACCTTATATATTCCTTTAACATCTCTTCGACAAGCTCGTCACGCTCCACCTTCATTATGAGGCTTCTCGCGCTCTTATGGCTTGTGATGTAGGTGGGATCTCCGGACATTATATATCCGACCACCTGACTTACGGGATCGTAGCCTTTCTCCGTGAGTGCTTCGTATACGGTGGAAAGTACGATCTTAACGCCGTTCTCCGGCTCATTTACTTTGAAAAATTGTGTATTCGCTAAATCTTGCATGTTTTCACACCCCTAACCACATAGATATTGTAATTTTACCGCATTTTTAAACAAAATACAAGTTTAACAGGTGTATTTTACTATGTCCCCGGGCTTATGTTCATCGGATGATACAAGTTCCACGGGCACATAACGCTTTAAATGTCCCGTATAAATATATTTTCCGTTTTTATCACTGTCGGCTTTTTCTATCAGGAGTTCTTCTTCAAGGCCGCTTAGTCCCGCCATATAGGCCTCTCTTTGTTTCTCCGTGATATTTATGAGCATTGAAGCCCTTTCTTTTTTAACAGCCTGCGTAAGTTTCCCGGGAAGCTTTTCCGCGGCCGTGTTCTTCCTTACCGAATACGGGAATACGTGCATCTCGTAGAATCCTATCTTAGATACAAATTCACAGGTCTTTTTAAATTCTTCTTCAGATTCTCCGGGAAATCCCGCAATGACATCTGTCGTAAGCGCAGGTCTGTCAAAGTATTCCTTTAAGAGAAGGGCACTTTCTTCATATTCCTTTGTCGTATAACGGCGGTTCATCCTCTTTAACGTTTCATCGCATCCGCTCTGAAGAGACAGATGAAAGTGAGGACAGATCTGGGGAACTCCGGATATACCTTTTATAAAATCTTCTGTCATGACCCCCGGCTCTAAGGAGCTTAATCTGATCCTTTTTACCCCGTCTATATCCCCAATATTTCTAATGAGCGTAAGCAGATCGTGGTCCTTATCATCAGAATAGCAGCTTAAATTGATGCCCGTTAAAACAAATTCCGAATATCCTTCTTTTGTAAGACCTGATATCTCCTTTACGGTATCTTCTATACTTCTGGATCTGACTCTTCCTCTGGCATAAGGGATAAGACAATAGGAACAGAACCTGTTGCAGCCGTCCTCGACTTTGATATCGGCCCTTATCCTTCCGACCTTTCCGGAGAGGGTCATCTCTTCATATTCACAGACTGAACCTATATCGGTGGCTATTATCTTTCCGTCATTTTCATGTCCGGCATCCGCTTTGATATCGGTTTTTCCTTCTCTCTTTCGTATCTCATCTTCGATTATCGAGAGTGCTTTATTCTTTTCATGATTACCTATCGCAAGATCGATCGCCCCGTCGGAAAGGATGCTTTCCTTACCCGTTTCGACATAACAGCCGAGTGCAACTACCATCGCTTCGGGATTTAAAGCCTTTGCGCGGTGCAGCATCTGACGGCTTTTTCTGTCGGCTATCGCAGTTACCGTACATGTGTTGACTATATAAATGTCCGCTTTTTGACTAAATGGCACAACGGTATAGCCGTTTTTAACGAAGTTTTGTTGCAGAACATCCAATTCATATGCGTTTACCTTACAACCTAAGTTGTGGAATGCTACAATTTTCATTCTTTTTTACCTGAAGTTTCGTCACCTTTGCGTCTTGACTTTTTTTCTTTCAACATTTAGTATAATTACGAAGGTTATAAATGAAAAGGAGGAATTTAAAATGAAAACAGTTCAGATTTCCTTAAACTCAATCGATAAGGTAAAATCCTTCGTAAACGACATTACTAAGTTCGATTATGATTTTGATCTTGTTTCCGGAAGATATGTCATTGACGCCAAGTCCATCATGGGTATCTTCAGCCTTGATCTTAGTAAGCCTATCGATCTGAACATCCATGCAGAGGATAATATCGAAGATGTACTTGAGGTATTAAAGCCTTATACCATCTAAGAGGACTCTGCAGTCCCTACGAACCTACAACGGCCTGTCATCTGACAGGTCGTTTTTTACTGCCGCTTTACTCCCCGGCTGCCGTATCTTTCACATCTTCTCTGTAAATATATATTCCCATTCCGATCAGCATAAACAGAAACGGCGTACAGCAGACCTGCTGATAGCAGAAAAAGTTATGGAACATATAAGCTGCTATCGATGCTGCAAAACCCATCAGCTCAGGTCTTGATGCGGTCTTTTTTACAAATATCCCGAATGCCGAAACGAATATTCCTATATAAGCGACCGCTCCGACAAGTCCGTAACTGATAAGAGCATTCATCCATTCATTGTGTGCATTCGTAAGCGTCCTGTCTCCCCACATCTCATAAAGTCTGTCATGATAAAAACTGTATGCATAAGGGGCATATCCGTCAGGTCCGACTCCGAAGAGCTTATTTTTAAGGCTCATCTCCCCATACATCATTGCCGAAAACGTCCACGTCCATCCGCGATCCGTTCCCCATTTCTCCGACCAGTGGAGATAGGGAAGCTTTGAAGTCACATTGCTTATACTCTCGGGAAGTACTCCCTTAGCATCGGCAATCAGTATTATCACCGATAAGATGACCGCCAATGCGAAGATGCCGAATATCACGTAAAAGAAGATCTTCCAGAACTTTTCCGAATATCTTTCCTTCTTTACATTAAAGTAATATATTCCTTCACACACAATGCCGACTAAGACCGTAAGAGCCCACATGACAGGATTGTAGATCATGAAAGTGCTTAATTTATCAAGCTTTAATATCTCATTCGGATGAATGATCAGAAGAAGGTACATAAGCCTCGTCGATACAAAGAAAAGAAGAACGAGCTCAAAATACCTGCTTATCCCCTCTGCGCTGTTCTTACATACAAAGAGCAGAGCGAGGAACATTCCCGTAAGAGCGAAGTAGATACTGTCACTGTTCTGCGAAACTGCGCTCATAAATCCGACTGTGCAAAACAGCATTGACAAAAAGAAAACGATCGGTTTTTCTTCTCTTTTTGATGAGATAAAATATCCGGCTCCGATCGGAAGCAGAACCGCCATATAGCTTGAGTACCACGTCGCCTGTCCGAGCGTGGATAAAAACTGGTTTTTGAATTTATCCGCGATCCCCTCGTATACTCCGAGCGGATCTATGAGCAGCCTGTTTAATACGGCAAGAACGAACGTTACAAACGCAACCGTGCAGAATACAAATATGATCACACGATAGAACTTTGCGTAATTGGATGCAAAATAATAAAGAAGGACAAAAGATATGACCGAGGTCACTCCCATATACCATCCCTTATAGCCGCGCAGGCATTCCATGAAATTACCGCCGGCAAGAGCCGATACAACGGAAAAGACTGCGAAAACTGCGGCAAAACAGTCCACATACGTCATCCTGAAATCTTCGTTCTTTTTTGAAGAGATCACCCAATATACAGCAAGTACGAGAATAAGAGAAATAAAGCCTATGCGCACGCACCACTCATATGCTTCGTATTTGCAGTCTCCCACGCCATGATATCCGTCTTTTAAATACAAAGGAATGATGATACCGATAAGTATCATCGTGATAGCGGCGATATAACGGATCACCTCCAAAAGGATATCAGATGCGGACGACTTTTCTTTTCCGTCTTTTTTAACCAGTCTGTTAGACATCCTTCTTCTCCATGCTTCCCCTTTCGGGATATTTCCATTTAAGTATCTTGTTTATGAATCTTATCCTCTTCTCAAAGGACCTCTCATCCATGGGCTTATCGTTTATGCATACCGAAAGGTACTTTCGATCTGCTAAAGAAGCCGAGATCTTGGGGACGGGATCGGTAACCTCAAGATAACCGTTCCTTGCTCTTCCGGGAACAAATTTCCCGCTAAGGAGCTGATCATATCTGAAAACATAGGGGGAAACCTGACCTGCCGCTCTTACTTTCTGTCTGCAGGTATAATCAAGTATGTCCCTGTCTCTTTCCCACACCTTTTCACATGTGCTCTTAAGAAGCGGCATGGGACCGTGAGGATTATATATCCCCTGTATCCTGTCAAACGGAAGTAAGAGGATGGTGCGAAGGTTCTTGTCTCCGTAAAGCGGGTTTAACCACTTGCTAAGATTCCTTCTGCAATCCGAAGTGGAATAATGCGAATTCATAAGGGAAAGACAGGCAAACTGGATGCTCGCAAATTCCTCATCCCTGCTGTTTATCCCGTTAAGTACAGCGATGTCAACAGGAAGACCGTTCTTAAAGAAATCCGTCTTCTTTACCGGGTGCGTTAAAAGATAGTCATCGTTAAAATATACAAATTGCTCGGAAAGGCCCGGTATGCGATGCATGTTCAGTTCCACGGTATGAGAATGGAAAGTCGGAAGATATTCTCCCGGTATGAAATCTTCGTGATCGACCACCGTGAGCTTTCCCGTATCTCCTTCCTTAAGCCAGTCCGGACGCTGTTTATCCGTAAGAAGATAGATATGATTTACCCAGGGAGCATAGGTCTCGATGCTCCTTAAAAGAAAACGAAGGATACCCCAGTCCCTGTAATAAACATCCTCGGGTTTATCCTTTTTAAATATCCTTAAAAGCTCGGTTTCTTTATTATATTGTTCTTTCTTTTTCCGCCAGGCTATATCATCGCCGTTAACCCAGCTGATAACGAAATCTATCTTACTCATTTTTATCCCCCGTTGCCTTTCTTTCACGTCCTTTAAAAATATTATGGAAGACTATCACGGGCAGTGCGAGTATGCATTTTAAATATCTTTTTGAAAGTCTCTTCGGGTCAGAGAAAATGCGGTAGAGCCATTCCAGGTTCATAAAGCGCATCCACTTCGGAGCCCTCGGCGGGATCTGTGCCTGAAAGCCGAATGCGGCTCCGACACCGAACATCACGCAGTCTACTTTGCCGGCAAGAGCCTCCATGACAAATTCCTGTTTCGGAGTCCCAAGAGCCACCCAAAGATAATCGGGGTCTGCTTCATTTACCTTTTTTACTATCACATCGATCATTTCATTGAATCTTTCCCCTTCGCATCCAACGGGGACTTCTCCGGGATCGAGCGTTCCGGCTACTTTTACCGATGAGCTTATCTCTTTTACTTTTTCCATAAGGCTTAAGAGCGTATCATCATCACTTCCCAAAAAGAAGTGTGAACCGCTTTTAGCATCACCGGTCTCTTTTAATATCCGTTCCATGATATCGGGGCCCGTAACTCTTTTTGCATAATGTGCTCCGTGCAATTTCTGAAGTATGGCTACCGGGAATCCGTCGGCAAACCTGATCGCCGCTCCCCTTTGTGCCTTTTTATATGCCTCATCTTCCAAAACGCACACAAGGGAATAGAGATTAACAAAGGATATATATTTACCCTTAAGTTCATCCCTGTTTTCGATCACATACTCTGCCGCTTTTTTCTCGCTGCAGGCTGCGATGCGAAGTCCTTCTATTTTGATCTGCTTTAACTGCCTGTTCATTACTTCATGAATTCCCTGTATTTCGCGATAACTTCTTTGGTATCGCCAATCATTTCTATCTTGCCGTCATTCATCCACATAACCCGGTCGCAAAGCTCCGAGAGCGTATCAAGCGCGTGGGATACGATGACCACGGTCCTTTTTCCGTCCGAGATAAGTGATTTCATCTTATCATAACTTTTCTTTTTAAATCTCTCGTCACCGACGCTTAAGACTTCATCGATCAGCATGATATCCGTCTCCAAAACGGCGGTCACCGAAAACGCGAGCTTTGAATACATACCGCTCGAATAGGTTCGAACCGGCATGTCTATGAACTCTCCGAGCCCGGCAAATTCTATTATCTCAGGTTCTCTTTCAAGGACTTCCTTTTCGGAAAATCCGAGGAGAAGACCCGAGAGCATGATGTTCTCTCTTCCGGTAAGTTCGCTTTTAAATCCGACTCCTATAGCCAGAAGAGATATCGAATGACCATGGATATCGATCGATCCTTCATCGGGGGAAAAGATATTTGCAAGGGCTTTTAAAAGAGTAGATTTTCCGCTTCCGTTCTTTCCGATTATCCCGAGTATCTCTCCCTCTTCGACGGAGAACGTAACTCCTCTTACCGCCTCGACGGTCTTGGAATCAACGCTCTTTAACCTTAAAAGATTCTTCTTTACCGAGTAGGCCTGTATGCTCTTATAACGGATCCAAAGATCCTTAACCGTTATGGATTCTCTCATTTTTCCCGTATCAGATCACCTTTACATAGGTGTTCTCGTGTCTGTAAATATTGATCACTCCGAATATCGAAAGCAGGAGCGCTATAAATGTCCACACGCAGAGCGTAACGTAGTTCGGGTGCTTTCCATAGATAAGACAGTTCCTCAATCCCTGAAGATATACAGCCATGGGATTAAATGTCATAAGTATATCCGAATATGGTGAGGGCATGTTACCCTCAATGCTGTAGAATATTCCCGTAAGATAAAACAGAAACCTTAAGAGGATATTGATTATCTTGGAAAAATCTTCCACAAAAACTCCAAAATGAAGGAGTGTCGTCGCGCATCCGAAAGTAAACAGGAACAATCCCAAAAGAACAGGGATCGCCTCTAACATATGCAGGGTAAATGGCACTTTATAAAATATCATCATAACGATGACTATCCCGAAGCATACGAACATCTTAAAGGCATTTTCCATCATATTGGACATGACCAGCATGTATTTCGGAAGGTATACTTTTGAGACAATTGATTTATTGCTCTTTACTATGCTCACCGATGCCCTTATGGACCTGCTGAAGAAATCCCATCCGGCCTGGGCCGTAAAAACAAATACGTTATAATATTCCTGCTTATGCTTGAACATGCGTCCAAAAACGAACACGTAAATGAGCATCAGGCAGAGCGGTTCCAATATCCACCATATCCAGTTCAGATACGAATTCGCCACTTCGGTCTTTAATGCCGACTTCGATGAATAAATGGCGTACCGGCCGTATTTTTTCAAATCTTTAAAGAAACGGCTCACTCTTTATCCTCCAAAAGCTCGCATATCTTATCGTATACTCTCTGACAGTTATTCCTGTCATGGTACTCAAAGAAATCATCTATCCTCTTTCTGTAAACATCCTTCAGTCTGCAGTCATCCTCCATATACCCGATGATAGTATCCACCAGGCTTTCCATATCATAGGTGACTTCTCCAAAACCGTCAGTTTCATAATCAAAATCGCCTTTTTCCATAATCTGACCGCCGCCGTAAAATGTGTCAATATCAAACTGACAGTATACTATCGGCTTATAGAGGTAAATAAAATCATTTATCGCAGAGGAATAATCCGTAATAAGAAGAGAACTCTTTTCATATATCTCGCGGTAACTCAAGTCATTGTCCCACCAGCACGAATCATCTTTAAATCCGAATTCACTCTCATATCCGAGGAATGAAGGATGTATCTTAAACATGAGCTTATATCCGTATTCATCAAGTTTTTCCCTTAAACGGGGATGCCTTTCAAGTTCCCTGTAAAACCTGACATATTCGGAATCGGAAAACCCCGGGATTATCTCCCATATACCGGTTTTATTATTCCTGCCTCTGCTTAGATATCTTCTCCATGTGGGAATGACCGTTATCAGCTTCTCGGATCTGTCATTAAGCCTGTCAAAGCGCGGCAGACCGGTAAGCCAGATCTCGTCCGGAGAATAATGATATTTTCCGTTTAATATCATATCTCTCTCTTTGGGCGCACTCGTCACCATTCCGCGGAGCTCCTGGTTCTTTCTTTCAAGCCAGGCTGACGCATCCTTTTCAAGAACACCGTGCTGTAAAAAAACAAATCTTACATCCGAAAGAAGATCCCTGTAAAGCCGTGCTTTCCATATGAAAGGATATCTGAATATCATGTCGGTCTGCGAAGATACCACGACATCCGCTCTTGCAAGAAGGAGTTTATGCCATCCGGATCCCGCATCTACGACCTTTCCGACCTTTCTAAGTCTTTCACAGTCGGGAGATCTTTTGTCTATCACAAATATGATATCTTTATCCTTGCGATCATTATGAGCACAAAGATATTCAAAAAAGGCCTCACCGTTATCATCCGCTTTTAGTCTTCTGTCATTTACGAGCCAGATGGGTTTTGTCTTAAATGCCCTTAAGATATGCGCGGCCTTTCTTCCGAATATTGCTCTTAAATATGGCGCTTTGGGTCGAAAGAAATTGCACGCTATGTATCTGCGTTCAAAAAGAAATCTGCGGATAAAAGTATTTTTATAAAGACAGAGCCCGTTTTCATCAGACGTAATTATATAGTCCTTTATGCAACAATAGCTGTGCTTATGCTCTCCTACCAGCGGAGCATATCTGTCAAATCCCGGCTTGTCTTTTACTACTTCCCTGCCGTCTAAAAGACATCTTATCGTAATGCTTATCATGCCCGGAGAAAGAGTCTTAATGTCCTTCACCGGAATATCGGCGCTGAAGGAAACTCCCCTGTATCTTGTTATTTCCCCGGTTCTGTCGGTGCCGTTTTCATCTTCCTGCTCCTTCACCGGATAGGGAGTATCGTTTAAGTATATTTCCGTCTTAACCGGAGCATCTCCGGAAACGCCGAAGAATCCCAGCATACCTTCCAGATGAAGAAACCCGTTTTCTATACGGATGACCCTGTATCTGGTATATCCCTCACCGTATTTACCGAGACATATATCGCCGTAAAACCTTTCACCCGTCTTTTCGTCTTCAGTGACTTTAATGCCATCTGCAGTCGGGATCTTCCTGTTTGTTATCTCATATACGACCTCGTTTAAAAGCTCGGACTTTTTTATCATCTTAAGGATGTCCGGAAAAAACGGAGTGCCGGCGGCGCATTTCCAGAAATCTCCGCTTTCCTCTCCGTGAAATCCGCGCCAGGGTTTTCTGTAGGCCGCAAAGTGATAAACCGCTATATCATCCAAAGCAGACGTTATCTCTTTTAAAAGTGTCTCGGGCAGATATTTAAAATTATCCTGATGTTCTTTTATCATTCCCCATTTCGGAGAGATATAACGTATTCTGCCATTACAAAGTATATTTAAAACGTCCTGATCATGCTGTTTCCATTTTCTCCTGCTTATAAGACGTTTTATATCCCCGGCATCAAACCCGTCTTTGCGGATATTATCAAGAAAAAACAGGACCGTCGAGCTTATGACATAGTCATCGATGTCTGTAAGGCCTATTCTTTCACGATAGGATCTTACGTTTTTCCAGGGCATATAGCACTGGCAGATCCCCCAATAGTCCCTGACCGCGGCAATCAGCTCATCGGATACACTTGTTGAAAACAGCTCCTCTACATCACGGTAGAAGAGCATGTCCGCATCAAAATATAAGGCTTTTTCATATGATTCGTCCAGTATGAACGGAATATATAAACGATAATATGCTTCTTTCGAAAACTGCTGCCGGTTCCCGGTATAATACTTTCCGCTGCGTACCGTATCCCCGATGTCAACAAGACGAAAGGACGCATTCTCATACGGCGCTGTCATCTTTTCGAGACTGTCTGCCGTTTCCCGGCTGATATCGGTGTGTATCAGGATGATGACGTAGGTATTTTCTCTGCTCCCGCTTTCCAGGAGACTGCGTATGGCAACCGATGCCACCGGGGCAAACTCTTCATTCGACGAAAAGACTATGCAGTTATTGTTCCCTTTAAATGCGGGAAGTATCTTTGCGTCCATCAGATGAGCTTTTCAATTTCCTTTGCTGTCTTCTCAATACAATCGTCGCACTCTTCTTCGGTGGCGGCCTCTACCATTATCCTTACCTTGGGCTCGGTTCCGCTCGCACGAAGGAGCAGTCTTCCCTTGCCGTTAAATTCTTCGTTTACTTTATCAACGAAAGCAAGAAGACCTTCGTTGCTCATAATGGCATTCTTGTCTTCGACTTTTATATTCTTTATCTTCTGAGGAAGGATCGTAAGACCCGCTGTCATGGCACTCGATAAATTCTTGGTCTCGGCCATTATGTCCATTACCATGATCGCGGTAAGAATACCGTCTCCGGTATTAGCATAATTTCCGAGGATGATATGTCCGGACTGCTCGCCGCCGATCACGTAATTGTTGGAGAACATCTCCTGCGCCACATATTTATCCCCGACATCGGTACATGCAAGTCTGATGCCGTGATTGTCAAGTGCGCGTATAAGACCGAGGTTGGACATAACGGTCGCAACTATGGTATCCTTATTAAGCTCGCCCTGTTCTTTAAGATAAAGGCCGATTATATAAAGGATACCGTCTCCGTCTACGACCTCGCCCTTTTCATTTACCATGATGCATCTGTCCGCATCGCCGTCAAAGGCAAAGCCTATATCAAGTTCGTTGTCTTTAACAAACTGCTGAAGCGCCTCAACATGAGTGGAACCGCAGTCAACGTTTATGTTCTTGCCGTCGGGATGATTTCCGATGATGAAGATATCGGCGCCCAGCATGGAAAATACGTTCCTTGCGATCGCAAACGACGCTCCGTTTGCGCAGTCTATGCCGACCTTGTATCCCCTGAAAGGGTTCTTCGGGATCGAGGTCAGATAGTTGATGTAACGGCTTCTTCCCACAAGATAATCTATGCAGTTCCCGGGCTCTTCCGCTTTGGTAAGCTCGATCTTTCCGTCGAGATAATCCTCTATGCCGGAAAGGAATTCATCGCCCATCTTATCGCCGTTTGAATTTAAGATCTTGATACCGTTATCATAGTACGGATTGTGTGATGCGGTGATCATGACGCCGCAGTCAAACCCGTCGTTCTTAACAACATAGGAAACGCCGGGAGTCGTTATAACGTGAAGCAGATAAGCATCTCCGCCGGCCGAAGCTATCCCTGCCGCAAGTCCGTATTCGAGCATGTAGCTCGACCTTCTCGTATCTTTTCCGATGACTATCCTCGGAGTCTTCTGGGTCTTTGCAAAATATCTTCCGAGGTATTCGCCGATCTTGACGGCATGCTCAAGTCTTAAAGTCTCATTGGCTCTTCCTCTGAAGCCGTCGGTACCGAAATATTTCATTAGTTTGACCTCCTGAATGATTTGATGCCGCCCCACTTTGTATCCTTTTCGGAGAGAGTAAGATCTTCCTTTGTCATTCCTTCGGGCATGGGCCAGTCAACCCCTATGTCGGGATCGCACCATAAAAGCCCGCCCTCATCATTGGGATGATAGAAGTCGGTACATTTATATGTAAATTCCGCATAATCCGATAAAACGATAAAACCGTGCGCAAAATTCTTGGGAATGAAGAACTGCTTTTTATTCTCGGCTGAAAGCCTTACTCCATACCACTTTCCGAAGGTAGGTGATCCTTCCCTAAGGTCAACGGCCACATCAAAGACCTCTCCGGATATCACTCTTACCAGTTTATCCTGCGGATAGTTTATCTGGAAGTGAAGTCCCCTGAGCACGCCCTTTTTGGATGCCGACTGATTGTCCTGAACAAATTCAACATCAATACCCGCTTCCTTAAAGTCGTTGTAATTGTAGGTTTCCATGAAATATCCTCTTTCATCTCCGAAAACCGTGGGGGTAATGACTTTTAATCCTTCGATCTCACATGTTTCTACACTTATCTTTCCCATATCCTGATCTCCTGACAGTCTGTTTTTAAAATTAAACCACTCTTTATAATACCATATATTTATGCGGCGGTCAAAATTGCTAACCCCGCTTAAATATCACATAACCGTCGGTTTCACCGACCGCAAAAAAGCCGAATTCCCCGAACATCTCATATCCCGGAAGGGATGCTGTCGGAGCATCTATTCCCATCATGGTCCCGGGAGCAGCTTTCGGCGCTGCAATATAATTGCAAGAAAGCGTGTAAGCATGCTGGATGAGCTTTTCGAAAGAATAATCATTTACGACAAGATCACTTTCTATGCCCCGCAGGTTTTCGATCTCGCCTTCGCTTAGTCCGCTTTCGGCCGAGAATCTCCCGCCCTTTTTTGATGACAGCGGCGCCTTTGTCTGAAGTGATATCTCTCCGATCTCACTCATAACCTTTTCATCGGATATCACTCTTACCGGTCCGTTATCCGCTGTTAATATCTCATTTATCCTGCGCACTTCCTTATCTGCCGCAACACCGTTTACGATACTGTGAGTTCCCTTAAAGTCGCAGACATTAAGGCCTCCCGCCACACTCAACCCCTTGCCGGAGACAGAAACCGTCATCATAAGTACGATAACGGATATGAGCACTCCGATCCAGGCTCTGTTTTCTTTACTGACAAATGAAAATACAAGGAGAGGTATCGAAAAGAACACCGTAATGAATGCCGGTGACCACGCGGGGGTAAATATAAGATATACAATAACGGTAACCAAAGCCGCCACAAGCGGGGAAGATTTCTTTAAGAAAGCGGAAAGTATCTTCTCATACAAAACAAAGATCGCGACACCGAGAATGAAAGGTATAAAGAGACGTAAATACAGCGCAGGATGAAGATGAGTTATCCTTGCCACATACCCCGTCAAGACGGGAAGAAAACATACATAAGTACTTAAGCTTTCATCAGCTCCGCCTAAAGGAACATAGGAAAAAGCTTCGCCGGTTCCCGATACATGAAGCGCATTTTCGATGATGTCGTTGTAACCGACCGGAGAAAAAAACAAGAGACGGATAAACAAAAAGAGCATTACAAAAAGAATCGGGATCCATTTTGCGTTTTTGTTTTCGGTGTTTTTATCCAATCTCTTTTATCTCCACTTCCGAATTCATATCGTAGAATCCGACGGTATTTTTGTATGAGACAACGGTCAGATTGCAGGCATCGTAAAGCCTGTGATATACATGGAATTCACCCCGGATATATCCGGTACATCCGAAGGAGATAAGATATTCACCGCCCTGAAGATGCATCTCCTGGGTAAATGTGATCTCTCTTTCTTCGCCTTTTTTAAGTTCGTCCAGTTCATATCCTTCGAAGTAGGAATTGGTACCCGTTATCTCGGTTCCCTGTAAGTTCTTTATCGTAAAGGCGAAGATCGGATGCTCGGTATCTTCATTTGCTCTGACACGCATCTTAAAGCTGCAGGGATCACCCTTTTCTATCACATTTGTGATATTTCCGTTCTTATCAAGGATGGCAAAATCATATATCTCGGTCTGCTTCTCGCCGTATTCGACTATCTTCGGATTAAGAACGAGAGCGTTTTTCATAAGGTCCGCATCTTCTTTTTTTGTTCCCTCGGGTGAAGAAGCGGTATCCCCTGACGGATCATCATTTTTCTTATCTTCAAGCTGATTTACAAGAAGCTTTTTATACATGTCGACGATCTTTTTAGGCTCGCCTTCGGAAAGCTTCTCACCCTTATTTAATAGAACGACCCTGTCACAGTATTTACTGATGGAACTTAAGTCATGGCTTACGAAAAGGATCGTCTTGCCTGCATTCTTAAATTCCATGAACTTGTGATAGCACTTCGACTGGAAGAAAACATCGCCCACCGAAAGAGCCTCGTCTACTATAAGGATCTCGGGATCGATATTTATGGCAACGGCAAATGCAAGACGGACGAACATACCGCTCGAATAGGTCTTGACGGGCTGATGAACAAATTCTCCTATGTCCGCAAAGTTTAAGATATCATCGATCCTCGACTCGATCTCTTCTTTCGAAAAGCCCATCATCGTACCGTTTAAGTAGATGTTCTCGATACCGGTATATTCCATGTTAAAGCCGGCGCCGAGCTCCAAAAGAGCGGAGATACGGCCGTTGATATCGACATTGCCTCC
>DMCJ01000105.1 GCA_003446735.1 Lachnospiraceae bacterium
GCCTGTTCTCTTATAAGTTCGGATACTATCTCCTTTTCGGGAAGCTCCGTTACCGTATCCTCATCGTAATACAGAGGTCCTGAGGGAAGCTCCTTAAATATCGTATCCTTAAGATCATCAAGTCCGTATCCCGTACGCGCACTAACCGGGATTATGTGCTTAAAATCAAAAGCCTTACTGTAATGATCGATGACAGGAAGTATCTCTTCTTTCTTTTCAAGACTGTCTATTTTGTTTATAAGAAGGATAACGGGAACATCGCATTTATTTAAAAGCTCGATTATATGCTTATCTCCTTCGCCGATATAAGCCTTAGGCTCTATAAGGTAAAGCACGAGATCTACGTCTCCTATTGAAGATTCTGCGGCATTTACCATAAAATCCCCGAGCTTGTTCTTGGCTTTATGAATTCCCGGCGTATCAACGAAGATGATCTGGCCGCGCTTATCGGTAAATACGGTCCTTATCCTGTTTCTTGTTGTCTGGGGCTTGTCACTTACTATCGCGATCTTCTGTCCGATGAGCCTGTTCATCAAAGTGCTCTTTCCGACATTCGGCCTTCCTATGAGTGTGACAAATCCGCTTTTCTTATCGTCAGATCCGATCATATCAGCATCTCCGTTATATCAAACAGGTCACTGTTTTCCTTAACCATCTTTTCGTTTCCTATAACGCATAATCTGTTATCGCCAAGTGCGGCCTCGACAAAGACATAAAGATCCCTGATGGCTTTTGCATCTGCATTTATAAGCTCATCTCTTTCTCTCTGCTCATCCTCAAATGTCTTTCCCGTAACATAGGCTCCAAGACTTCTCGATCCCTTAATGGAAGGAGTAAGAGGTCTGTCCTTTGAGCTTATGGCGCCTATAAGATACTTTGTCATCTCCTCTTCATCCGCATCAAAGCTCTTTATATATTCTTTTACATTATCAAATATGTCTATGGTCTCCTTTAATTTGGGATCCCTGTAAGATACGAAATAGCATTCTCCGTCGAGTGTGAAACCGTTCATGCAGCCATAGGCTCCGCCTTTTACCCTTACATTGTTCCAGAGATATCCGTAGGATAATATCGTGCGAAGAAGGAAAAGCGCTCCGTTATATTTAAGGCCTTTATCCCTGTAATTTCCGCCCCTGCACACAAACTGAACCTGACCCGAAGTCATGAAAGCTTCGTTTGTCTTATAAGGAGTAAAACCTATCTCTTTCTTTTCATACGCGCCTTCATTAAGCTTATCCTTAAATGTATCCGCATATTTCTTAATGCTCTCAAGCCTTTCCTTTGAGCCCGTATAATCGATGAAAAGCTTGTCCTTTGTAAAGATCTTTTTCCTAAGATCTTCCATTTTACTTATAAGCTCATCGGCCTTACTTTCATAGTTATCTATGATCTCGCAAAGCGATCTGTAGAAGCTTATTCCATGCATGTTCTCTTCGATAAATGCATTCTTTAAGAATTCGGATGCAAGACGAAGCTCCGCGGTAGAATGTCCCGCTGACATCATATCGGCTTCAAGAGTGGACTTCTTTTCCTTGAGGATCTCAAGGAGCCTTTTCTTATCATCAAGCTTCGTCCCCAGGATCATCTCACGTACAAGATCAAAGACATTTTCCTCATCTTTAAAGAACGTCTTTCCTATTACCGAGAAGTAGAACTTAACATCCTTATTGTCTTTATAGGATGTAAAGAGCGCAAGTCCCGGAACAATGCCGCCTGTCCTAAGGCCCACCTCGTAAAAGAGCGATGCATAATCATGCTCATCAGTATCCATAAGTCCTAAAACTCCGGATAATATGTTAAGAGCAAATATCTCCTTTTCATCGATACAGTCTATGGGGAAAAGCAGCTTGATATAGGACACCCCGTTTGTCTCGATATCATGGAAAAGATATTTAATTCCATTATTCTCAAAAGCCTCGTTGATAAAGGGCTCGGCTTCCTTTTTGATATCATCCCTGGTAAGACGGGGAAGGCATTTAAGCGCCTCGGGGCTATCCTCCTCTTCCTGATATGCCTTTAGATCAGCCGTTTCTTTTATGATACGTTCCTTTTCTTCTTCGCTTAAAGAATCGAGCTTTTCCGAAAGCTTTGCTGCAAGTGCCTCGTCCCTTTCATTCTGAAGACCTTTCTTCGGAACTACCGAAACTATGGCCTTGTGTGGATTATTTAAGATAAATTCCTCGATGAGCTTTTCAAAATAATCGGTATCTATCTTTTCTCTTAAGGATCTGTAGGTTTCATTCCTCTCGATATGGATAAAAGGTCTTTTCTCATCGTAATTCCAGGAATCGAGCATATTAAGTCCGTACATGAGCCCCTTGGGATACATGCCGAAATCAGCTTCCCTGTATTTAAATTCCTGAATGTTAAGGCTGCTCTTTAAGGCATTCTTTTCTATGCCTTCCTTAACGAGTCTCTTAAGCTCATTCTCGATTATCGAAATGAATTCCTCTTTCTGGGAAAGATCAGCGTTTTTGGCAGCGATCGAGTAATAAGGCTGGAGCACTCCGTTATCATATATACTCATTATCTCAGTGCCGATACCGGCCTCGATGAGCGCTTTCTTTAAGGGCGCACCGGGAGTCCCCGAGAGCGCATCATCAAGGATCTGGAATGCGATGTATTTTTTCCGATCGAGCACATCACCTATCGCAACATTATAGGAAAGATAGGTATTATTCTCCTCGCTGTCCTCGCTTGTTATCGGATATTCCTTAACGATATCAAGGCTCTTATCAAAAGGCTTCTGGAATCCGATCGCTGAATCCACATTTATCACATCAAATGCGCTTAGATATTCCTTATCGAGATAATCAAGCCTCTCCTCCATGTCCATATTACCGTAGAGATAGATCATGCTGTTTGAAGGATGGTAAAAAGTCCTGTGGAAATCAAGATAATCTTCATAGGTAAGATCCGGGATATCATCGGGATCTCCGCCGGATTCAAATGCATATGTATTGTCGGGATAAAGCGAATTTAGAATGGATCTTGAGAGCACATCGTCAGGTGATGAAAATGCACCCTTCATCTCATTATATACAACACCGTTTATCGTAAGGGGAGCGTCTTTGGAAAGCTCATAATGCCAGCCCTCCTGCATGAATATCTTTTTCTCTTTATAGATATTGGGATAAAAGACCGCATCAAGATAAACATCCATAAGGTTCTTAAAATCCTTATCATTACAGCTTGCAACAGGATAGACCGTCTTATCGGGATAAGTCATCGCATTTAAGAATGTATTAAGGCTTCCTTTCGCAAGCTCAACAAAGGGATCTTTTACGGGATATTTTCTTGATCCGCAGAGTACCGTATGCTCCATGATATGAGCAACACCTGTTGAATCATGCGGAGTCGTCCTGAATCCGATATAGAAAACTTTATTTTCATCATCATTTGACAAAAGAGCGATCCTGGCTCCGCTCTTTTTGTGTCTTAAAAGACATGCATCAGAATGCAGGTCTTCGATCCTTCTGTTTTCGATAAGTTCATAATTTTCATTTTTGATATTCATATCTTTTTTCAGATCTCCTTTTTGATCTTATAGAAATTAAATGTATCTTCCGGCTTACGATCAGAAAAGCATGGCAGTTAAATGGCGCTTCTTAAATGATATCTCCTGGATCAGGAATTCCCCGGGCTCATCATGCACGTAATCGTCTTTTACAAAATCTTCTATTGACAGTTCCTTTGTCTCATATGTATCTTTTTCGTTTCCGTGCTTATCGAGGCTTTTTAAAAGGTGGGTCACCTTGATCTTTAATTTAAGTTTTTGAAGCTGGGAATATACCTCGTCATTTTCTTTTATTTCAAGAAGCCTTTCGGATATCGACATATTCCTGTCTCCGTCCTTACATATAACACGGATGACAAAATCCTTAAAGCGGACCGGACAGTCATCGGAGGCGATCAGTTCCTCGAAAGTAAAAAGTGCACCTATATAAACATTCGTAAAATCCTGCAGTACATATTTATATGCGTTATCGTCCATATATCGATCCTCTTTTATCAGTCTTCTTCTATCCGTCTTCTTTTATCAGTCTTCTTTTATCAATCTTCTTTTATCAATCTTCTTTCTTGACATGAACATGAGTGTATATATGGCGGGAACAATATTCGTAATTGCCTTCACACTTCGAGCAGAATCTGAATTCCTCATCGGGATCGCTCTCTTCGCTCCTGCCGCAGATCGCACATTTATGCCTTGTAACGCCCTTTGCCTGCATCCTTACGGTTTTCTTCGCATACTCATGCTGTCTCTTTATCTGGGAAGGCGTCCGAAATCCCTGTCTTGTCACGATAAAGAAGATAAGCACATTAAGGAGCGAAAATCCTATGACTACCGAAGTCGTAAGCCCCATGATAAAACCTCCGACAAACGACATTATCACATTGTATAGCATTATAACAACATATATTATCCCGAGCACCTTTATCTTAATGGGGATCACGAACATAAAAAGGACCTGCATGTCGGGGTAAGTGATCGCAAATGCAAGAAAGATGGACATGCTTATGTAATAAGTGGAAAACATCGACCCCATAACGGCGGATATCTCCTTAAGGTAAACAGCGTCTCCTCCGTAGATCACTACAAATATCACATAAAGCACAAAGCATCCGATTATGGTAAAGAAAAAACCGGAAAACATAAAGAGGTTATACCGAAACGTCCCCCAGGTCATCTCTAAGCGGCTTCCTATCATGTAATAAAAATACAGCGTTATAAGAGTAAATATGCTGATAGCTCCCGGCGGGATCAAAAGCCAGGTCATAAGCCTCCAGATCTGACCGTGAAGGATCGCATAAGGATCGAGGGTCAGAAAGGACATGATCCCTGAAGTTGCTCCGTTTAATAGTCCCATGAGCTGGATCGCATATCCTACCACATAACAGATGATAAGATATTTGGTAAGCCCGGGGATCGCATATTTTCCGAATTTCTTTTCAAGCTTGTATAAGAAAGGCATGTTATCCTCCTACTGCTGATCTAGGTTCTGGTCTGGCTGGCCACCAGGATATGATTGCTGGCCAAAGCTCTGCTGGCCGGGGTAGAACTGCTGGCTTTGGTATTGCTGCTGTCCACCGGGATATGTCTGTCCGCCGGGATAAGGCTGTCCCTGGTTCGGATACTGCGCGCCGGGGTAGGACTGCTGGCCCTGGTATTGCTGATACATTTCCTGTCCGTCAGATCTTGTATAGAAATATAAGCAAAGAGTTATAAATCCAAGCTGGATGAGAAGACGGATCAAGAATATAGGATTGGGAAGTAATAAATTGATGATCCATATAATCACATAAGGCGGAAACTTGCCAAGCACCGTAATACGGAATCTCTCTTTTTCATTCAGTTCTCTCTTAAAGAATCCCTTTGAAAATGCTCCCGTTACAAACTGAAGTATGAGTGACATCAGATAATAGATCGCGATCGAAAAGAATGCTCCGATGATACATCCTGCTACGATTATGATATTTAACGCGGGAAGGTATGTATTTACAACTTTGTCTTTGGAAAGGCTGAAATTTTTGAAATCATCAAAATCAATAGTCTGATATTCTCTGTTATTATATGTACCGGCGCCTTTTTTCCCGATAATAATGATCGAATCATAATTTCTGCCGGACTTTGCCACTCTCTCAACATCAGCAGCGCTGACCGTTTCTATATTGTCACTTATATAACAATAGACCCCGTCGTTATCATATTTATAATCCTTGTCTATGGTAAATTCACCGTTGGAAAGATCAAAATCCGGGCATTCCCTGATCACGGCATTCTTTAACTCTCCCATCCCGGATACAGCGCGAAACGCCGTAATAAGAGCAAGTAATATAAAGCACAAAAGTAACGCGCCAAAGACCTTTCCGCTTTTTTCATCAACTAGTTTCTTATACTTCGGGGGTACAAATGAAAAAACAGGGATTGCAAAAAAATTCATATAATAAATATCTCCTTTTACAAAAATAACATGGATATTTTACCACAATCGACCTTTTAAAACAATATAGACAGCTTCGATATGGGCGCGATATGATTACGATTATTGTAGCGAAATAATCTCAACATTGTTGCTATAAGATTGTAATAAGATTGATGCTTCTTTTTGTATTTAGATTCAATAGGGCGTTGCTGTTCTGCCGGTGTTCAGTTGACCTCAATCGCAGTTTTTCTCATTTTGAGTCAACCAATTTCTGATGTTCAGTTGACCTCAATTAAGCTTTTCCTGATTTTGAGTCAACCAAGTCCTTAAATCAGTTGACCTCAATTAAGCTTTTCCTGATTTTGAGTCAACCAAGTCCTAAATTCAGTTGACCTCAATTAAGCTTTTCCTGATTTTGAGTCAACCAAGTCCTAAAATCAGTTGACCTCAATTAAGCTTTTTCTGATTTTGAGTCACCAAAGCACCCACAATCAATTAAGAAAAGATCAATTACCAACAATAAAATTGGACATATCAATTAAAAGCAGCGCCAAAAACATCAATCCACTTCATCAGGTATGATGAGTTCAATCTCATTGGACCTTTCTTCAATACTCTCGGCAGTGACTTCTTCTATAGCCACATCGAAACCGGTAAGCGCGGCAAAAGGCGAAAACTGCGCAGCTCTTTCAAGCTCGGACATACGGGGATGTCCCTGCAGATCCGGCCTTTCGCGATCGATAATATCCATATATTCACTTATATCTTTTCTTATTTCCATAATCCTAAATCCGAACTAACATTTAATAAACTACATCTATTCAGCCGAAGGATTGTCAAAGACCTGTCGCGACACGCTTTTGCTCAAGCGCGGGCGCACAAGTTCCGGCGGACCTTGGCTTTGCGCCGACCGAAGTGGAACGTAGACCCCTATCGGTTCTAAGCTCGCACCTCAAAAAAGTGGAACGTAGACCCCCTGGCGGTTCTAAGCTCGCACCTCAAAAAATTCATGTTTACTAAGCACCAAGACCGCTAATGGTCGCTATCAGATCTGTTGACAATTCTCCGGCAGATTATCAACTTATATTACGCCTTATGCCCGCCGATCTGCGAATTGCGCTCCATCGTCTTTCCGCCTTCAAGGAGGTTCATGCCCTTTAGCATTGCATTCTTGCCGTACCTGCTCTGTATCTCGAGCGTGGCCTTCTGAAGAGCTTCTTCCTTCCGCTTCTTCTCGTTATAAGCTTCTTCCTCTTTCATCCTTGCTTCATAATCGGTAAAAAGGTCCATCTGCTCGTATCTGGGCTTTTCTTCCTCTTTGACAGCTTCTTCCTTCGGAATGACATGATTGGCCGTGACATTTACACGGCGGATAAAAAGGGACGGATCGGTCTTTTCATCAAATATCGCAAGCATCGCATCCACCAGTTCCGAAGTAAGCGATGTAAAATGCTTAAAGCTCCTGCTCCCGTGCGCATGCTTGGGAACTTTTCTTCCGTAATAGTCAAGCTTGACCTCACCCTCATACTTAGCTGCATTATCTTCATCCGAAAGATTTATCGCATCATATCCTATTGTAAGAACGACCTGATCTGTAACAAGATTCTTACTTACAAGATCAAGGGCTAAAAGCTCTGTCATCTCCCTTACTATTAGTCTTCCCTTATCATTCGGATATGGCTCCGGCAGAACCTGCCCGGAACTTATGCTGTTGTTTTCTGGCACATAGGATTTGATATGTTTTATAAGGCAGGGTTCGTATCCCCAGGCATGATCGATAAGTAGCTCGGCATTTACGCCAAACAGCCGGTATAAAAGCTCGGCATTATGATATTCGCCTTCTTTTCCGAGGCTGCATCTCGCAACATCTCCCATCGTATACATGCCGTTTGCATAGAGTTTTCTCGCTGTTCCGGGTCCGACTCTCCAGAAATCGGTGATCGGAGTATGTGCCCAGAGCTTCTCGCGATAGCTTTTTTCATTAAGTTCTGCGATCCTCACCCCGTCCTTATCGGCCGGGATATGCTTAGCGACTATATCCATGGCTATCTTTGAAAGATACAGATTTGTTCCGATCCCGGCTGTTGCGGTGATGCCTGTTTCACTAAGGACATCCCTTATCATAGTAATGGCCAGATCATGGGCATTTTTCTTATAAAACGAAAGATAGTCGGTGACGTCCATAAAGACTTCATCGACAGAATATGCGTGGATATCTTCGGGCGCGATATAACGCAGATATATCTTAAAGATATCCGTACTGTATCTCATATATTTAGCCATTCTGGGCTTTGCTATTATAAAATCAAGCTCGTTTCCTTTTTCACGATGCGCATTTATCTTCTTAACCGCCGATCTTACCTCAAAAAGGCGCGGTCTTCCGGGGATACCATATGCTTTTAACGCAGGCGAAACCGCAAGACATATCGTCTTGTCCGTTCTCGACTCATCAGCCACGACAAGTCGCGCCTGCAAAGGATCAAGCCCCCGCTCGACGCATTCTACCGACGCATAAAAAGATTTAAGGTCTATCGCAATATATGTTCTTTCTTTTCCATTTGTCATATATATACTTTCCTGTTTAAACAAAAGCATACCGGCGAGGGTTATCGCCAATATGCTTTTTACACAGATCGGATCAAGTGAAGATCATGCGGTGATCTTGTCATCCTTGGATAGATTGTTAAATGCGGTCGAGAGCATCAGCTTGATGCGGTTTAGCTGGTTGACTTCGCTGGCGCCGGGATCGTAGTCGATCGCAACGATATTACTCGAAGGATATCTTTTGCGAAGCTCCTTTATTACTCCCTTTCCGACAACGTGGTTCGGAAGGCAGCCGAAAGGCTGGGTGCAGACGATATTGGGAGTTCCCGAGTGGATGAGCTCAAGCATCTCACCTGTTAAGAACCAGCCCTCTCCCGTCTGATTGCCGATCGATACAATATCCTTTGCATAATCGACAAGATCGAAGATATTAGCAAAGGTCTCAAAATGCTTACTCTTTTTAAGGGCCCTTGCCGCGGGCTTACGAAGCATATCCATAGCCCATATTCCAAGTCGGGAAATTCTTGCCGTCTTTTTGGACATGCCAAGGTATTCGGCCTTATATATCTGATTATAGAAGCAGTAATACATGAAGTCTAAAAGGTCGGGACAAACGGGCTCTGCTCCTTCTTTTTCCAAAAGCTCGGCTAAATGATTGTTGGCTTCCGGCAGGAACTTAACTAAGATCTCGCCTACTATACCGACTCTGGGCTTTCTTTCCTCACTTATCGGAAGCGCATCAAACTGCCTTATTATCTCCTTGCAGAGCTTGGAGAATTTAAATATCGAAAGATTTGAGGATTCAAGGAACGTGTTGCATTTATCAAGAAGCTGTTTATGAAGCTTATCGGCGCTGCCTTTTTCAAGCTCGTAAGGACGCATGCGGTATACGCAGCGCATAAAGATATCGCCGAAGACACCGCCGAAGGCGATGCGCTTTACCATGTTCAGATCAATCTTCCAGCCGGGGTTGGTCTCAATATTGGCCAGATTCAGAGAGATCACGGGGATCTGCGACATCCCGGCCTTGGCCAGAGCGCGCCGGATAA
>DMCJ01000127.1 GCA_003446735.1 Lachnospiraceae bacterium
CGGCATTCTTCACGGCCACTTCAAGCGCTTCTTTACTTACATCCGTCCCAACGCCTCTCGTGTCATTTGAATAGGCTAACAGACTTATGATTATGCATCCGCTCCCTGTACATAGATCAAGGATGCTCATCCCGTCATGGATATAAGGCAAAACTGTTTCCACCAGATTTTCGGTATCAGCTCGTGGCACAAGGACATTTTGGTTTACATAAAAATCAAGTCCCATAAATCCGGTCATCCCCGTCAGATGCTGTAAAGGTATTCTTTTCGCCCTCTGATTAATCAAGTTAACATAACTCGCCGCATCATCTTCACTCATCTCTTTTTCGGGGTGAGCACTGATGACATATCTGTCAACTTTAAAGAGGTATTCAAAAAGGAGCCCGGCATCCATTCGGGCATCGGTGATACCGGCGTCCGTAAGGATCGTGACTCCCTCATTTATAAGTTCGCTAATTGTCATCTTCGTTCTTTTCTTCCGCGTACTCTGTATCCTCGGTGTACTCTGTATCCTCGGTATACTCTGTATCCTCGTGGAGCTGTTCTTCCTCTTCGATAAGCTGAAGATTTTCGATCTCATCATCCGAGATGGTCTTGTCTGCTTCATCCATCGTTCCAAGAACCTCGGCTGCATCGTCAACGTCATAACCGAATTCATCCTTGAAATACTGCTTCCAGTCAAAAACAGCCTCTACGCTGGCGATACCGACCTCTATCATGTCATCATCGGGTTCTCTGGTGGTAAGTCTCTGCAGAAACTTTCCGGGAGCGGAGATTATCCTTACAAAGATATTGTCGCTCCTGCCTGCGAGGCGTATTATCTCATATGCTATACCGGCTATGACCGGGATAAGGGCTATCCTTATAAGTATCCTTAAGAAAGGATTACCCACTCTTATAAAGAAAAAGAGAACAGCGGATAAAAATACTACGAACAAAAGGAAGCTTGTGCCGCATCTTTTGTGATATCTGGAGGACTTACGGACATTCTCTACCGTGAGTTCCCTTCCTCTCTCGATGCAGTTTATACACTTATGCTCCGCTCCGTGATACATGTAAACCCTGCGTATGTCTTTCATTAACGCGATGGCACATACATATATAAGGAAGATCAGGATCCTTATTAAAGCTTCAAATAATGCAAGAAGCGATGAATTTCTGACAAACCTGTCAAGTAAAACCGCAAGATAATAAGGAAGAACTATGAATACGGCTATGGCGATAAGGAAGGATACGATCACGGTGATCACCGAAAAAACGGTTTCACTCCTGTCGCCGCTCACTTTATCAGCCGCCTTATCGGCCGCGGTTTTCTCCTTTTCGTCGTCCTCATAGAAGGATGCGGAATAATTGATGCTCCTGGTGCCTAAAACAAGGGAATCATAAAGATTGAAAACGCCGCGGACAAAGGGAACCTTTCGAAGTCCCTTTTCTTCACCGTCGCCGAATTCACCGGTCTTTACTTCGATCCTTCCGTCGGGCTTTCTGACAGCCACCGCATAGTGGCTCTTATTCTTCATCATAACGCCTTCAAGAACTGCCTGTCCGCCGATACCGGAACCTTTTCTGTTTTTCTTCCTGCTGTGACCTACGTTCTTTTCCATAGATAATTTCCTTAATCATAAAAAGAAAAAAACGGGGCTCTAACAAGCCCCGCATATCGTCGTTTTTATTTAACGCCGTATTTCTTGTTGAACTTATCAATACGTCCGCGAGCCTGCGCTGCTTTCTGCTGTCCCGTGTAGAAGGGATGGCATTTGGAGCAAACTTCCACGTGGATCTCTTCCTTGGTGGAACCTGTAACAAAAGTGTTGCCGCAGTTACATGTCACTGTCGCCTGATAGTAATTAGGATGAATTCCTTCCCTCATTTTTTCACCTCCGGTTATATGAATCTGCCGATGCAGTACATTTATTATTTCACTGCTGTTTTAACAAACAGCTCTATAAATATATCACAGATTATTGCGTCATGCAAGCATAAATTTAAAATATGAGAATATTTTTTCTTATATCAGTTCTTATATCAGAGCATCATGGCAACAACCGGGATGGTCAAAACGGCCGCAAGCGTGCTCAAAACGTTTCCTCTTACGCAGCAGGCCTCGTCCGCGCCCTGTTCTGTCGCCATGAGAACGACTATGCTTCCTACCGGCATCGCGAGCATCATTATAAATACACCTTTTACCATTTCAGGAAGTGACACAGGTATCATTTTTACCAAAAATGCCATGACCACAGGGATCACTATAAGTCTTATCAAAAGGAAAGGATATATCTTCTTATCGCTTAAGATATCCGAAGCGCTCTGCTCAGACACCGACACTCCAATAAGGAACATCGAAAGAGGGACCGCGGTATTGCCCATAGTCGAGACAAAATCGGCAACCGGTTCAAAAACGGGGATCTTAAATGCAAATATCGCTATGGCCGCAAAACATGCCAGAAATCCCGGATTTAAGATCTTCTTTAGAGTTTCTTTATCGATCCCGGACTTGACAGTACTGTCAGCACGATCTTCCTCTATGCTCTTTTGCGTAAGATATACACCGAGCGTGTAAAGAAGGAGATTATAACCGAGTATGTAGAAACATATGAGCAAAATACAGCCGTCTCCGTAAACGGAGCTGATCACGGGGATACCCATGAAACCGACATTTGAAAATATCATCATCATGTGATAAAGACTCTTTTGCGATCCTTTAAGGCAAAGGAGTCTTACGACCAAAGCGCCCAATATGAACAGGATCACAAAATATATGATCATCATACAAAGATTTGAGAGGATCAGATAAAGATCATCTCCCCTCTCTTTGTTTATGACTCCGCCGAGCACTAGCATCGGATTTAGGACATTTACCACGATACGGGACAGTTTTCCCGAAAAATCCTTGTCCGTCCAGCCTATCTTAGCACATATAAACCCCGCCGCCATCATAAGGAAAAGCGCGAGCATTCTTTTAAAAACGATAATTGCGGCCATCAGATGAACCTGATCTTGGACACCATGTTGATGAATTCCTGGTTGCTCTTGGTGCGTACAAAAAGATCTATTATCTTCTCAACGGCTTCTTCGGGCTTTAACCCGTTTATGGCCTTTCTCATCTCATTGACCGCCGCAAGTTCTTCAGGATCAAGCAGGAGGTCGTCGCGCCTTGTACCTGATTTCGGGATATCGATCGCGGGAAATACTCTCTTTTCGGAGAGCTTTCGGTCAAGTACCATTTCCATGTTACCAGTTCCCTTGAACTCCTCGTATACAACGTCATCCATCTTCGATCCAGTATCGACAAGCGCCGTCGCAAGGATCGTAAGACTTCCGCCCTCTCTCATATTCCTGGCGGCACCAAAGAACCTCTTGGGCATATGAAGCGCCGCGGGATCAAGACCGCCCGAAAGGGTACGTCCCGAAGGGGGAACCGTTATATTATAGGCTCTTGTAAGCCTGGTTATCGAATCGAGCAGGATGATGACATCCTTTTTATATTCAACGAGTCTCTTTGCTCTCTCGATAGTCATCTCGCTGACCCTCTTGTGATGCTCGGGAAGCTCGTCAAATGTGGAATACACAACTTCCACGTTAGGGCCCTCTATTGCCTCCCTTATATCCGTAACTTCCTCGGGACGTTCGTCTATAAGAAGTATGATAAGATGTGCCATGGGATTCTTCGAAAGTACGCTCTTTGCCACTTCCTTTAAAAGCGTCGTCTTTCCGGCCTTAGGAGGAGATACTATCATTCCCCTTTGTCCCTTTCCGACGGGACTCATCATATCCATTATCCTCATTGCCACGCTGCTTCCGGGGCCTGCGAGCTTTATCCTCTCATTAGGGAAGATAGGTGTCATATCTTCGAAATTATATCTTCTTCCCGCTTCAGCGACAGGCATGTCATTTACTCTGGTAAGGTATAACAGGGCTGCGAATTTCTCGTTCTGAGTCCTTATCCTGGTATTTCCTTCTATTATATCTCCGGTCTTAAGCCCGAATTTCCTTATCTGGCTCGGAGCTACATATACATCATTCTCTCCGGGGAGATAATTGTTGCTCCTTATAAACCCGAATCCGTCGGGCATGCATTCAACTATGCCCTTTACGGTGACACCGCTGTCAAGTTCTTCCTGACTTGCATCAGCCTGAGCATCATTTTCCTTTTCCTTATCCTTGTCGTCCTCGGCAAGCATGGCTTCAACCACATCCGCCTTCTTCATTCCCGAAAGGATCTTGATCCCTCTGGCTTTTGCAACTTCCTTTAATTCAGCGACAGGAAGAGCTTCGTATTGTTCTTTTGTCATAAAATTTCCTTTCAAACAAACTGATCAGATCGTTTACTTATCAGCTTTATAATTTAATTAAAACAGGGGACTCGATAGTGACTTTCCTCAGAAATATAAATATATAAAGAATAGCATAATAAAACCACGCCCATACAGACGACCGGGGCCGCCTATACGGAAACGTCGAAATTACTCCCTACGTCAGGGTTAACAGACAATTCGAGCGATCTGTCGATCATATTAACAAGACCTTTGCCAAAGTCCTGCTGATCGCCAAGAGCCATATCGAGCATCTTGATACCGACCTCGTTTCCGATCTTTGCCTGCGATAATGCAATTGATAATGCAGGGATATCCATAATCTGCCTCCGGAATACACTTTCACGCATATGGTTAGTTAGAATAATTTTAACATATTTCAGCGATTTTGCAAGTGGTTCTTTTAAAAAAAGAACTTTTCGTGTATAATGGAAAATCGGGGATAAAAAAGCCCCTAAATCACATGTTTTATCTAAGGAGTAATTTTATTTATGATCAGTGCAAACAATGTAACTTACCGTGTCGGAAAAAAGGCACTTTTTGAAGAAGTCAATATTAAATTCACCGAAGGCAACTGTTACGGCCTTATCGGTGCGAACGGAGCCGGCAAATCCACTTTCTTAAAGATCCTCTCCGGCGAGCTCGATACCACAAACGGTGACATTACCATCACTCCCGGTCAGAGGCTTTCCGTCCTTGAGCAGGACCATTTCAAATACGACGCATATCCTGTCATGGATGTCGTTATCATGGGAAATAAAAGACTTTATGACATAATGAAGGAAAAGGAAGCGATCTACGCAAAAGAGGACTTTTCCGATGAGGACGGTATAAGAGCCAGCGAACTTGAAGCGGAATTCGCCGAAATGGACGGCTGGGACGCAGAGACCAACGCGGCCATGCTCCTTAACGGCCTCGGGATAAACACGGATCTTCATTATTCAATGATGAGCGATCTGAACGGAAGCGACAAGGTCAAGGTTTTACTTGCCAAGGCGCTTTTCGGTAATCCCGATATCCTGCTTCTCGACGAGCCTACCAACCACCTTGACTTAGACGCGATCGCATGGCTTGAGGACTTCCTTATAGACTTTGAGAATACCGTCATAGTCGTATCCCACGACCGTTACTTCTTAAATAAGGTCTGCACCCAGATCGCCGACATCGATTACGGCAAGATCCAGCTCTATGCCGGAAACTATGACTTCTGGT
>DMCJ01000224.1 GCA_003446735.1 Lachnospiraceae bacterium
ATCATTTCTTACCAGTCGGAATCCCAGTCGGATCCTCCCGAATCCCAGTCCGATCCGGAATCCCAGTCATAGGAGCTGTCCGAATCCGAGGAATACGACGAATCGGATGAACTTGAAGATGACCTTATATTATCTTCATAATAATCGCTGTCCGTAAATGAATAATCGCTGTCCCATTCTATGTCATCGGCATTATATTCATAATCCGGTCCGTTGTTTACTATCTCTACGGGAAGCGCATCTTTATTTATCGGCGAATAGTCAAAGTCGTCATCGTCATAGATGTAATAATCGTGATCGTAATAACAATAGACGGTATCATCATATCTGTAATAGGTCGGCGTCCGATCCCTGTCCGTAAGCCCTGCAAAAAATATTATGATCGCTGCCGTATATATGCATAGGACAAGTGTGATCGGCCAGTATAATTTTATATCCCTGTGATTCTTTTTCTTATATCTGCCGTTTAGATAATAGAAAAGTCCGAAGGGAATACCTACCAGGATAACGGTAAGCGCTATATACATGGGGCTTAATATCGCAAGCGAGCCGAATGAGCAGACTCCGAAAACCATAAGAAGCAGCGAAAATACCGCTTCCGTCATGCTCATCTCTTCCTTCTTTTTAACTCTGCTTCCGCCACCGCCTCCGGATCTGTTTCTGTTGCCCTGATTGGCCTTCTGATTTAAGATCTCGGATTTTAATTTAAGATATATCTCGTTAACGGCATAGGCCTGATCCCTGCCCTGATATCTTACGGCACGGCTTCCGTCAGCCTTGTTCTTATAGACGATATAATTACCGTTTTCCTCATATATACCAAAAGCCTTGGGCTCTTTATAATCTATCCCGATAAAGAACCTTGTCGTCTCGTACGGCGGAAGATGTCTGTCCTCATACCACTTTTTCAGATCTTCTATCGTCTGAGGCGTATTGTCTGCCGCTCTTTTATGAAATCTGTTTATGGCCCCGCAATTGGGACATTTTTCGTCCGTGTCGCTTAAATAAGCGCCGCAGTATTCACATTTTAATTCCATACCGATATTCCCCTTATATCATCTGTATTTGAATATAACGTAAATCGCGCGAAGGCCGTCCTTAAAACCTATCTTCTTTCCTTCTTCGTTGCTCCTGGGCTCATATGAGATCGGAACCTCGGCTATCCTTATCCTCATCTTCGAGATCTTGGCAGTGATCTCCGGCTCGAATCCGAAGCGGTTTTCCTTAAGATCAACGGACTGGATTATCTCTCTTCTGAAGCACTTATAGCATGTCTCCATATCCGTAAGCTTCTGATGGGTAAAAAAGTTGGAAAGCATCGTAAGGAAAAGATTGGCATAGCGGTTCATAAGATAACCTTTTCTTTTCTGATCAAGGAATCTCGACCCGTAAACGACCCTCTTTCCCTCAAAGACGGGAGTTACGACTTTTTTATAATCGGCGGGATCGTATTCCATATCCGCATCCTGGATTATGACCGCATCTCCGGTAGCCGCTTTAAAGCCGGTGCGAAGAGCCGCGCCCTTCCCCATGTTTACTTCATGATAAAGGATCTTTGAAACAAGAGGTCTTATCTTACTCTCTAATATCTCTCTTGTTCCGTCCGTGGAACAGTCATCTACCACGATGATCTCCTTATTCCTTACATCAGATGCCAACACCTTGTTTACGATGTTTAAGATATTGTCCTTTTCGTTGTAACAGGGTATGATCACCGAAAGGACCTTTTTATCAAGTATGTTTTCTTTTTTGTTTTCCATCTCTTCTGCCTTTACCGATTTTTCTTTAAAAATTATAACATCACGATTACAGCGGGTCAACGGTCCGGCTGTCTTCCATTCCGCCTCTAAGCCCTGGCATCAAATGATAAATGCGAGATCGCGACAGGCCTTAGTCCGGCATCTTCCTCGATCTTTTCTATGGCCGAAGTCTCCTCGTCCTCCGTTTTAACGCTGACCGAAGTATTAAGGGAATATCCCTTCTTCTGGAGTCTTTCGTTTAATTCCCCGATATGTTCTTCTATAAGATCTAAAACGCTGTCATCGGCCACCTTGAAATTGGTCGATACCTTATCGCTCTTCATCGTGACATATACATCCACGCTTCCTAAATTATCCAGATCCAGATGCAGATATGCCGAAAGATTTCCGTCCTTATCGGCGAGGCTCTTTTTATTGGCATATACGTAAAGATCCCCGTTCGCATTCTGGTTTTCAAGTTTTAACGGGATCTGGACATAGGAAAATGCCTGATTAAGCTGGTTCATGAAATCAAGGTTCTGATTTAAGGCACCGCTGCTCTGGGAAAGCGCAGATTCCTTTCCTGTAGTCTGGATCGCCGCATCAAGTAGTCTTGCGCCCTGAGCTCTTATCTTTTCGTAAAACTCCTCGACCTTTTCCTTATCGGCAAAATTCTCGGGCTTTAATAAAAGGTTATCCTCTATGGCATTTCCGACTAATTTTGAGAGCGCCGGATGCTGCAATATGCTTTTTGAAAGCGCGGTATTATCGGTGCTGCTTAAGATGTCATTTATGATCTTCATCGCGCCGGATGCATCGGTTGAAGGACGGGCAAGAGACCTTAATGTATCATCATCTGCTCCCGCATTTTTTAAAGTCTGCATGAGATCTTTTATCTGATCGTCCCCGAGGAGAGCTCTTGCGCTTATGTGCTTATTTCCTTCGCCTCCAGAAGATATGGTATCTGCGACGGCCTTAGTACCTTCGCCAGCGCCTTCTTTTAAGGCTTCATCGGGAAGAGTCCCTGATCTTATCTGATCGGCTGCTACCTTTATATCACCCTGTGCTTCGTTAGTCCTTCCGGATAAGGAGATATCTTCCTTTACGGCCTGAGCATTCTCTCCCCCCGAAGCATCACCTTTTATGATCACGTTTCCGTCTTCGGAACCGCTTATTATTTTTCCTTTTTCTTCACCGTTTGCAAAGATATCGGTAAGAGCTTTAAAGAGTTCTTTTCCGCTTTCTATATCACCGTCACTTAAGGAACCAAGTGCTGATGCTATATCCTTTGATATCTGATCGGCAGCTCCCGATAACTGGTGATTTAAGGATTCATATTGCTTTAGCGTCTCCGCGTTTGAAACGCTTATCTCAAGTCCCATCTTCGCAAGCTTTACCACCGAAGAGGGATCCACATCGGGATTTGACGTGATGTTCTTATACATATTAAGAACGCTTTCCTTATCGATGCCCATGCCCTGATGCATCATGGAATCGACCATGGCGGCGGATGAAGCGTTAACCGGAAGCTCTGCTGCCCTTAAAGCATTTTCTATATTGGGAGATGCGTTCAGATTTGTAAAAAGAGGGCTTAAAACGATATTGTTGTTCTTATTGCCCATTATCGTAAATGTGACCTGATCTCCGGATGCTATGTCTATGGCACCTCTGAGCTCGCCGGAAACCGTGGAATTATCGGCAAGTCTGATGGTTATGTTCCCATCCTCGGCACTTACCACCTGCCCTGATACACTGCTTCCCACCGGCATATCCGAAAGAGCCCTTAATCCGCTTTTATCGGACATCTCTCCTCTTATGCCGGCAGTCTTTGAAACGTCCGTTACTTCACCGACGTTTCCTCTGACATTATTAAACAGATTGTTAATGCCTAATGCCATATTCTTCCTCTGGTTATATAAAATTACCTATAAAACTTCTTCTGTGGATCTCGCAGGGTCCGTATTTCTTTATGGCCTCGATATGTGATGCACTTCCGTAGCCCTTATTTCCCGCAAAATCATAGCCCGGATATTTTTCATCCATTTCCTTCATATACCGGTCTCTCGTGACCTTTGCGATTATCGAAGCCGCCGCTATGGACGCACTCTTTGCATCACCTTTTATTATGGGAACCTGCTTTATCGCTACATCCGGAATGGTGACTGCGTCATTTAAAAGAAGATCCGGCTTAACCTTAAGAGAAGCTATCGCTTTCCTCATCGCTTCATAGGTAGCCTGTAAGATATTTATCTCATCGATCCTCTTCTCATCGGACCATCCGAGGGCAAACGCCACCGCCTTATCCGTTATCTCAAGATAAAGCTCCTCTCTTTGTTTTTCGGAGAGTTTCTTGGAATCGTTTATATACATTATCCTGCAATCCTTAGGTAAGATCACGGCGCCGGCAACAACAGGTCCCGCGAGCGGCCCGCGTCCCACCTCATCGATCCCGCATATGGCGGAAAATCCGGAATACTTTCTTTCAAAGATAAGCATGTTATAAAGGCGCTCTAACTCATCGTCATAGGCCTTTGCTTTCTTTTTTCCCTTTTCGACCAGGGCCTTTACTCCGCTTCTTTCATCGCTTTCATATTCTGCGATAAAACGGGTAAGACCCTCCCTGTCGCATAAGGATAATTCATTTTTTATTTCACCGATCTTTTTTTCCATCTTATCTTATGAACCCGATACGGTTTAATGGCCATATCCTGATCCATGCCTTTCCTATTATGCTGTTGCGGCTTATATTCCCGACACTTGCAAATCTCGAATCCGAGCTGTCGTTCCTGTTATCTCCTAAGACAAAGAATTCCTTAAGTCCCAGATCGATCCCGTATCTTGCCATTCCGGGATCTTCGATCGTTTCCTTGCCGAAGTTTTCTTTTAGCTCTTCTCCGTTTATATAGATCTTTCCTTCGTCATCTATCCTTATATTCTCTCCCGGAAGTCCTATTATACGCTTTATGTAAAAAGTCCCTTCATCTCCGGAAAACGGAAATACCACAACATCAAATCTCTCGGGTTCGTTTGAATCATATGAGATCTTGTTTATGATAAGGTTGTCTCCGTTATATAAGGTAGGCTCCATCGACATGCCGTCAACCGCTATCCTCTGAGCGACGAACTTTACCACGACAAGCGTGACGGCAAGTATAATAAGGATATATACGCTTCCTCCAAGGATCTTCTTTAATCTTTTCATCTTAAGGCCTCTCTAATGATATCCTTCCAATCCGCCCGGATCTGAATTCGTCTAAAATAAGCGCAGAAGCTCTTTTTATATCGGCCTCTCCCCCCAAAAGAAGGCAGCCTCTCTTTTTTGCTATCTCTTCAAGGATCATATCATTATCATCCGGCATATCCGTATCTTCAAAATATCTCCCTTTTAAAAGCCCGCTGTATTCTTCCTTAAGGAAAGATAAAAGCCTTACAGCCATATCGTGCACATCGAGTATCTCATCGTTCATCGATCCGATAAGAGCCAGCTTTACCGCAGCTTCTTCATCGTCAAATTTGGGCCATAAGATGCCGGGAGTATCTAAAAGCTCAAGCTCCTTATCGAGCCTTATCCACTGTTTTCCTTTTGTAACTCCGGGCTTATTGCCGGTCTTTGCCACGCCCTTTTTTGAAAAGGAATTGATGAAGGTTGATTTACCTACATTCGGGATACCGCATACCATGGCTCTGACGGGTCTGTTCTTGATGCCTCTTTTCAGATCCCTCTCCTTTTTTTCCCTGCAGGCCTCGGCTGTTTTTTTGCGGATCTCACCCATGAGATCCCTTTTTCTCGAATCAAGGACTACGGTAAAATACCCCTTCTCATCAAAGTGATCCTTCCACCTTGTATTTACTGCCTGATCCGCAAGATCTGCTTTATTTAAAAGAATGAGCCTGCTCTTATTTGCGGCAAGTCTGTCTATATCGGGATTCCTGCTTGCAAGCGGAGCTCTCGCATCAACAAGTTCGATCACAAGATCGATGAGCTTTATATTCTCTTCCATCATCCTGCGGGCCTTTGTCATATGCCCGGGATACCATTGATAATTCATCTTTTCATCAGTCCACGAATCCGAGTCCGCTGTCCTCGGATGCTAAGTGGAACCAGACCTTTCCTATTATCGCATCTTTTTTGACCGGTCCTATATGGCCGGATCTTGAGTCCTCACTGTTATTGATATTATCACCTATGACAAAATATTCATCCTCAGCAAGTATAAGATCGTTTTCAAGTATACCCGCATCGGCTATCTTATCAAGGCTTTTTTCCGCATAGGGGATATCATTGATATAAAGCACCCCGTCACGTATGGAAACGGAATCTCCGGGGACTGCAGCCACGCGCTTTACATAGTAATGGGCATTCTGATTACCGCCGGGAAGGAAAACGACTATATCTCCCGACTTTGGTGAAAATATACGGTAGACAAGACGGTTGACCATCACTTCCTGCCCGTTATAAAGCGAAGGCTCCATCGATACACCTATAACGCTTGTCTGCATTCCGATGGACATAACAAGCATGGCGGCCATAAGGACTGAAGCCGCCACGATGAAGAGGTAGCTTGCTACCTCTTTAAATATCACTGAATTAATCTTTTTACGCTTTTTGTAGAATTGTAAGCCTGTCTTATTACGAGCCATCTGACTGTCTTATTCTTCCTCCGACTCGTCGAGTATCTCGTCAAATTCAACGCTGTCAAGATATTCGTCAAAAGCTTCTTCCACAGCCTCGAATTCATCATCGGACTCGATATTGGAAAGTACGGGCTCTTCATTCGGATCTTTTTCGTTCTCGCTGTATCTGTAGAACCATACCTCGCCCTGAGAGTTATCGCCGTTTTCATCAAGAGGAAGAAGAGCGATGTAATCTCTTTCACCTACTTCAAGTATCGTAACAACGGCGCAGGTCACCGTAGTCCCGTCATCAAGATCCAAAGTGACGGTCATTTCTTCATCAGCTGCATTTTCAAGGTCTTCGTTTAATTCTTTTCCCATTTTGCACCTCTTTGTAATAAATCAGAATGTATGCACATCTGTCTTTATTTTACCATAAAACCTCTTCCGGCAAAAGCAAAACATTAAATCTTTGCGGAAAACAATTCGCCTAAGAAAGGCGACGGGCTCTTATCCTTACCCGTATAGATAAAAAGACTCTCCTTTGCCCTGGTCATAGCCACATAGAACATTCTCCTCTCCTCTTCTAAAGCCTCACTGCTTAACATTCTTCCGTGAGGGACTTTTCCGTATTCAAGTTCCGGAAGATATACCCTGTCAAATTCGAGACCCTTTGACCCGTGATATGTCATCACCGTAACACCGTTTATAAGTTCTCCTTCGTCCTTCTTATCATCGAGTTTTTCCTTAAGATGATCCGAAAATAATGCGGGATCGGGATAAGCTGCGGCAATCCCCCTCAAACTCTGACACGTATCCATGGCGCGTCTGTACATCTGTCCGCTCTTGCCGTATTCTAAAGTAAGATATTCCTCATACTTAAGGACTTTAAGCACATAGCGAAGCTGTCCTCTGCTGTCAAGATGACCGGCAAAAGTGCATTTATCCCTTAGTTCCCTGACCCTTTCCTTTATCCACGGTTTATCCTTAAGCCGCCCGATAAGGATATTAAGATCCACCTTCTCTTCAAGCAGGAGATTTTTGGAGATGTACCGCATAGGCTTATTCATTATCCTCAGGAAATCTTCCCTCAGGCCGCCGTCATTTATAAAACGGAAATAGGATAAGATATCTTTTATGATCTCCTCATCCTCATTCGTATTTTTAAATATCTGCTCATACCTTATTTTTTCCTTATTGGTCCGAAGCAGCACCGCCTGGGTCTTGTCGGGATGATCTTTCTTAAATTCCCCTACCTGTTTTTTTATAAGCTCCTCTTCTTCATACCTGTCCCTTGTAAAACAGATATCAGGCATGTATCCTCCTTTTCTTATCGCCCTTATATCCTTATCGTATCTGTCGGTATTGTTCTTTATGAACTTATCCGCCGCATAAACGATATTCTCCCCGGAACGGTAATTTACATTAAGGACCACTTTTTTGGCATTAAGCTCATCTTCAAACTTTTTCATAAGTCCGGGCTTTGCTCCGCGAAACGAATATATGCTCTGATCGTCATCGCCCACCGCAAAAATGTTTTTCTCTTCTCCGATAAGAAGCTTTAAAGTATCATACTGAAGCGGATTTGAATCCTGGAACTCATCTATTAAGATATATTTAAATCTCCCCTGCCAGTATCTCCTTTTTTCCTCATCATTCTTTAAAAGATCATGGGCAAGCCTGAGCATATCGTCAAAATCGATCTTGTCGTTTTCGCTAAGATACTGCTCATAATCATCATATATTTCGGGCTTTTTACCCTCTCCGTTTTTATAGAGGCTTATCTTTTTTATCTCTTCCTCTATCTCATCGGATATACTGTCCTCCCTTTTATCCCCCTTTAAAAGCAGAGCCTTAAAAAAGCCGTATCGCTCCTTTTCCGGGATAAGGGAAAGCTTCCTGTTCGGGTATGAACTTTTGATCATCTGGTAAAACACGGAATGAAATGTTCCGAAATTGACGTAAGCCGAACGCTTATCAAGAATGTTTGCCCGCCGTCTCATCTCCAGGGCGGCTGCCTTTGTAAATGTTATGACCAGTATTTCCTGAGGCGGGATCTTATGCTCTCTTAAAAGGCGTACGATCCTCTCCGTTATCACAAAGGTCTTGCCGCTGCCGGGCCCGGCGAGCACGAGCATGGGGCCGTTTAAATGATAAATGGCCCTCATCTGCCCCTCATCGGGGCTTATTCTGTTTTCATCCAAGTAATTCTATCCCCTTTCTTATACGAGATAAGCTCTCATCCTTTCCAAGCAGAGACATTATCTCGGTAGCACCCGCAGGTGTCATCTGTTTACCTGATACCGCTGTCCTTACGGGCCAGAGTACATATCCGTTCTTATAACCCTTTTTAGAAGCAAACGACGTAAGCGCTTCATAAAGAGAATCATTTGAATAATCTTCAAGTGCTTCCAGAACGGGAAGTACTTCTTTTAATACCGTAAGCGAAGATTCCTTCGTGGTCTTCATTTTTTTATGCTCATACATGGAAAGATCATATTCGGGAAGCGCTTCATAAAAATCGATGAGTGCAGTTATATCCGAATATAATTCGATCCTTGTCTTAACGGCTTCGGCAATCTTTTTAAGATCCAGATCCTTTGTTATAACGCTCTTTATAACGGGAAGTGCCGCCTCATAGAAACGGTCAAAATCCATGGCCTTAATATATTCGCCGTTCATCCATTTTAATTTGTTAAAATCAAATACCGCAGGGGATTTGTTCATCCTTCTGTAATCAAATACTTCCGCAAGCTCCTTTAATGAAAAGATCTCCCTGTCACTGTCGGGGCTCCATCCGAGAAGCGCTACGAAGTTAACGATGGCCTCGGGTAAAAAGCCCTGCTCCTCGAGATCCTCAAACGAAGAATGGCCGCTTCGCTTCGAAAGCTTTTTATGCTCTTCATCGGTTATGAGGGGACAGTGGACATATACCGGAACCTCCCATCCGAAAGCCTTGTATAAAAGATTGTATTTGGGTGATGAAGATAAATATTCATTACCGCGTACAACATGGGTGATGCCCATTAAATGATCGTCTACGACATTGGCAAAATTGTATGTGGGAAAGCCGTCGGACTTTATCAGGATCATATCCTCGAGCTCGGCATTATCAACGCTTATCTCGCCGTAGATCTCATCAACAAACGAAGTCTTTCCTTCATTCGGAGTATTCTGTCTTATGACATAAGGGCGCCCTTCGGCTAAATTCTTCTCTATCTCCTCTTTGGATAAAGAAAGACAATGCTTATCGTAAAAGCTGATCTCCTTGGTCTCGCCGTTTTCAAGCTTTATCGTCTTTTTGCATTCCTCTAAGCGATGCTCATCACAGAAACAGTAATATGCATTTCCTTTTTCGATAAGCTTTTTGGCATATTCAAGATAGATGCCCTGAGCCTGACGCTCACTCTGGACATAGGGGCCCACGCCGCCGTCTTTATCGGGACCTTCGTCCCAGTTCATCCCGGCTTTAATAAGAGTGCGGCGAATTATGTCAACCGCTCCCTCGACCTCTCTCTCCTGATCAGTGTCCTCTATACGCAGAACAAAATCGCCATCCTCATGCTTGGCGATAAGATATGCATAAAGCGCCGTCCTTAGATTTCCGACATGCATCCTTCCTGTAGGGCTCGGTGCAAAACGCGTTCTGATCTTCATTACTCTATCTCCTCCTGTTTCATGGCATCCTGTGAAGGAAGTGCCTTTTTGGCTTCATTCTTAAATGCATTAAGTGCCTTTGCCGCCTGATCTATGGCGATGCAGGTACCGGCTCCGGCGACACATCCGCCGGGACATGCCATACCCTCTATAAGGCATCCGTTTTTCTTGCCGACCTTTGCAAGCATAAGCATCTTTTTACATTCGGCAAGCGACTCGGCATGCTCGATATTAACCTCTACATCGGGATAATATTCCCTGATGCATCTTTCTATAGCATCGGCAACACCGCCCGCAACACCGTATCCGCGGCCTGCTCCCGTGGCATCAGCTATCACCTCATCCGTCTCTATGGCTGCCGGATCTATGCCCTTTGCTTCAAACATTCCCGACAGTTCCTCGAAGGTTATGACAAAGTCCACATCACTTCTTACGGTACGGCGGGAAGCTTCGAGCTTTTTGGACGCACAGGGACCGATAAATACGATCTCGGCATCGGGATGCTCTCTTTTTATGACCCTGGCCGTAGCGACCATCGGTGTTAAGGCATTTGATATACTTCCTATGGTCTCGGGGAAGAATTTCTTTGCGAGCATCGCCCATGAAGGACAGCAGCTTGTAAGAAGGAAGGGGAGTTTCCCCGTTGCAACTTCATTTACATAGTGCTCTGCCTCGCTCATCGCGCCCATATCGGCACCGATCGCAGTCTCATATACTTCGGCAAAGCCAAGCTTTTTAAGAGCCTCCTTAAACTTACCGGGAGTAACGTCCTTTCCGAACTGTCCCGCAAATGCGGGAGCTATCTGGGCAATTATCTTGCGGCCCGACTGTATCGCACGGATAAGCTGGAATATCTGGGACTTATCGGCAATGGCGCCGAAAGGACAGCTTACCATGCACTGACCGCAGGAAACGCAGAGTGAATCATCGATGCATGCCCTGCCGTATTTATCGCTCTTAATGGCACCGACTCCGCAGGCTGCCGAGCAGGGGCGGATCTGGTGCGATATCGCATCATAAGGACATATGGCTTTGCATTTACCGCATCTTATACATTTTTCCTGATCTATGACCGACTTGCCGTTTACAAAAGAGATCGCCCCTCTCGGGCATACCTCCTGGCAGGGATGAGCCGTACATCCCATACAGCGGTCTGTAACCTTATAATCGTTTTCCGGACATTTATTGCAGGCAGAAGGGATAACCTGCATAAGAGGCGGCTCGTAATATTTCTCGGCGATATTCGTCTCTTCGACGCCGGAAGAAACATGTACGGGAGCATCCTCGGGACGGAGCGACATGCCCATCGCGAGACGCACACGCTCTCTTACTATGGCGCGCTGCCTGTAGATATCCTCCCTCATATCGGGATCTATGGTATCTACTATGACATAGGGAAGCGCCTCCATGTCGTCTGTGAGGTTTTCGGAATTATAAGCAAGGTTTGCTATTTCTTTAAAGATCCTTTTACGCTGTTTGCGGACCTCTGTGTCTATCCCTCTCATATTTATCCCTCTTTGAGTGTGACTCAGTCACACTTAAAAAGCTACCGGGCGATATGCCCGATAGCCCTCTTATCATTTATGTTACGATATTGCCGCTAAAATGTGACAATGTACCCGGTACCCTGTCACAGGTCCTCCTGTCACATCAGAAGATGCTGACTAATTTCTTCTTCTCTGCGATATATTCGTCTTCGCTTAAGATACCGTTATCACGAAGAACTTTTAATTTCTTGATCTTGGTCTCGAATTCGGATAAGTCATCAGCCATACCGGAAAGTGCGACTGTGCTGAAGTTATCATCATTCTGCTTTGCGGGAGCCGCTGTAACGGAACCGGGAGCCGTGATAGGTCTGGGAGCCGTTATGGGATTGGGCTGGAATGTAGCTGTGGTAGCTGCAGCGATGGCGCCTGCCGTAGTGATCGAAGGAGCGCCTACCTGAGCGGGAGCTAAGCCCTTCTGCTGTCTTATCCTTTCGGTAAGGTTGGCTGCCTTTTCCTTTGCATCCTTGATAGCGGTAGTAAATCCGCCTATATCATCAAGTCCGGGGAGATATAAATATCTGGTAAAGTTGGTGTCGGAATTAACGATCTGGACCATTACGGCTTTCTTACCTGAAAAAGTCGTCTCTTCCACACTCTTAACATTCATAAGATAATGAGAAACATTATCTATTCTCGTATTAAGACCCTTGGGATTATCTGACATGGGAAGACGACCGCTGATCCTTAAATTGGATACGGCAACACGAAGATCCTCGTTTTTCCCTATGATGCCTGCCTTGAAAGACCATTCCTTCTGGAATAATATCTTCTCAAGTCTTATACACTGATTACATACTTCTCCGGCTGATTCCCCGCCGCATATTAAACACTTCATGTATCTCACCCCGTTATATAATCTGTAATAGGGGCACCTAATGCGCCCACCTTTAGTATTGTAGCACTATTTGGCAATTTATGCAACCTTTATTATCACACCTGATTTTTTCTCATCACCCGTTTATCTCGTCGACCTTTTTTATGTCTTTTACCGTCATTTCAGCCCATGCAGGTAAAAAACCGCTCTTTACGGCGTTTCTGGCAGACCTTATATTTGACCAGGCCGAGCAGTAAAACGGGACCTTATCCCTGTCTAATATCTCTAAAGCAAGCCCTGATGTAAGCGCTGATGCAACTCCCTGTCTTCTGTACTTTGGAAGTACGTCAACTCCTATCTGCCACATTTCTTTGGCATCGGCCGAGCATCCGGCAAACCCGATAAGATTACCCCCGTCATAAGCCCCTATCCCAAGGACATCCAGTTCTTTTCTTTCCATGCAAAGGGCATTTGCCCACTCGGGCCTGTAAAGATCCTTAAAATCCTCTTTTTCAAGTATCTTAAGCTCATAACCGCATTCGCGCTTCTTTAAGAGCTTAAGATCCGGCAGATAGTATTCAGCCATAAAGCATACCGTCTGGCCGAAAGGCTCTATACGTTCATTAAGCCAGCGCATGTT
>DMCJ01000221.1 GCA_003446735.1 Lachnospiraceae bacterium
GTATGCTCAAAAGAATCTATTCCGATAGTCTTTGCCAGTTTTGCAAGTGCCTTTTCAGCTCCGGCACCACTCTGGCAGGCAAAGGCCGAAATTTTCTTATTTTTCAGGGCATCCTTATTTTCTTCAATAAAGGTCCTGAGGGGAGGAGTGAAATTTGAAGCCCATACCGGGAAACCGAATATCACCCGGTCATAATCATTAAGATCAACTTCATATGCTTCCAATTCCGGTTTCTCGGCCATCACCGCACTTTTACCGCCCCAGAAGAACTTGGCGAAGCCCTTGTCGTGATATGCCTTCTTAGGAACAAGGCAGAGCAGGTCCGCGCCGATCCTGTCCTTTATCCTGTTTGCGACATATTCAGTATTTCCTTCCAAAGAATAATAAACTATCAGCGTTTTCATTTGATCAGTACCTCCATATCTATGCATTTCCATGTTCCTACGGGAAATTCGCATATGCGCTCGCCGTATTCCTTAAAGCCGACCGCCTCATAGCAGCGGCGTGCAGCGGGGTTGTTATCAAATACTCCGAGGTCGATCCGATTTACATTCAGATTTTTGACAGCATATTCTATGCCGAGACGGAGCATTTTGCTTCCGTAGCTTTTGCCGCGCACATCAGGATCGACGATCACGAATCCGAAACGTACCGACTTATCGTTATCGGGATCCGGATATCTGATAAAGAAGTGTCCGACAATTTTTCCTTCATCGTCTAAGGCTGTAAGAGGGAAAAACTTTCCGGACCCGAGGCTCGGCGCATAGTTTTCGTTTAAGTATTTTCCCAAAAGCGGAAACTTTCCTATCCTGTCAGCCGACCATTTATATAGTTCTTCCTCTGTCTTTATCCAGGTAGCTATTATATCCGCATCTTCTTTTTTATATTCTCGAAGTATCATAATGTCTGTATCTCCTGTCGAATAACCTGTAATATTTCAGTATTTGGATTGAGCTTTTGACGTATTTCCGCGGTCAAAAGACTTTCCGTTGTCGATATTATCGATCTGCATTTGATCCTCCTATCGTGCAGAGCTTCCCGCGAAGCACATAGCCAATCTTTTCATAGCATGCATTGGAAGCAACATAGTCCGCGTTTGTATAAAGCATGGGAACAAAGCCTTCTTCCTTTGCTAACATCGTTACCTGATAGACGAGATTTTCGGCGTAGTGTTTTCTCCTTGAATCGTGGCGGGTAAATACGAGGTTGATCGAGGCCATATTTCCGTTGGGCCCATATTTACAACTAGCAACGTTCTTTCCGGATGCATCTTTCCAAAAGAAAGTTCTGCCTTCGTTTATGTCGTTTAATGCATCCTCTTCATAGCCTGCTCTGTCCTTCTGATCTATGCCGATCTCCCTGTGGAAGAGGTCTATAAAATCAGTCAGTTCTTCCATATCTTCTTTAATGCATCGATGAATCGAACCGTCCGATATGCCGGTCGGCTTAATCGGGTTTAGACAATCATAAGCAAACATATTGATCGAAACGGAAAGATCGATCCCATCCTCTGAAGCTCGCTTTATAAAATGATCTGCGAGCTCATATTTCATATTAAAGTTGTGCTCCCCGTCAACGAGCCCGTTCTCTTTTGCTGTAAGATATGCATTATCCATTTCTTTTAAAGAGGCACCGCTTTTTGTCCAGATCCAGACAGGAAAAGGCGCGCCTGTATAGCAGATGATCAGGCTTTTGTGATCGGACAAAAGGAGTTCGCAATCGCCCTCCATTACCCTTCCGAGTACAAAAAAAGTATATTTGTCGCCCTCTAACAGTTGGCGGTCTCTTTCATCGATATAGTTATCCAATCCTGTTTCTTCCATTTTGTTTTTATCCTCATTTTCAACCGTGTTTAAAATGACATGTATCATACTATATTTTACGCGACTTACAGAAATGTGACAAGGGGATGTTTTCCCCTGTCACGTTTTCCCAGTCACTGAAAAATGGGTGGAGGAAGCAGAAAAATGGATAAAAGAAGAGACGGAGCAGTAAAGATACAGGATACGGAAATGTACTATGTATCTTTTGGGAAAGGGAAAAAGAATATGGTCGTTTTGCCCGGACTATCGGACGGACTGGCCACTGTAAAAGGGAAAGGGATGATCCTGTCTGAGTGTGACAGGGTGCCTGGTACACTGTCACACAGTCTATATGTTCAGCCGGAAAAGTGTGACAGGGTGCATGGTACACTGTCACACTTGTGTAAGACATGTGAGATATGGTATAATAGGGATGCGGATGCTGTGGCATCCAGCCTTATATTTTAAGGGGGAGTTACTATGCAGAACTACAAGAAGATCGACTATGCGAGAAACAAGGACGTGGTACTTCGTTACATACCCGGCCACTTTGTCACACCGAATTCTCATGTCAACTATTATATGGATCTGACGGATATGAAGGCCCGCCAGAGAGAGGCGAGAGCTACGGGCGAGGAGCTCGCGGAGATGTATCTTTCCTCGGATATCATCGATACTATCCTTTGCTTAAACGGCATGGAAGTAGTTGGTTCCTATCTTGCCAACAAGCTTACAAAGGCCGGGATCATTTCCGCCAATTCACATCAGACCATGTATATCACCGCGCCTGAGTATAATACCAGCGGCCAGATGATGTTCAGAGAGAATAATTCCCATATGATAAAGGGAAAGAAGGTTTTGATCCTTATCGATACGGCTACGACAGGCGCTACATTAAAGAGCTGCCTCGGAACGATCCGTTTTTACGGAGGTGAGATCGTAGGCATATCCGCGATCTACTCCGTTGCCACCCAGATAGAGGATGTTCCCATAAGAGCCCTTTATTCCAACAGGGATCTTCCCGATTATGCCAGCTATGCTTCCGACGGATGCCCCTTATGCAAGGCCGGCACTCCCGTTGATGCGATATGTAACGGCTTTGGATATTCGACCTTATAATATTACTATCATGCCCCGCTTTTTTTGGCGGGGCTTATTTTAATGATGATGGAAAATGACAAAAAGATAAGCGCTCTTGCCGAAAAAGTCTTAAGGGAGATAAGACGGGACATTCTCGTTAAGCTCCGTTTTTTTGATGCGGCAACGGGCGCTCTTTTGATGTCGGAAAAGCCGGGATCCGGAAGGATCGCCATGAGCGGAGCGACGGTTTATTATGACCCGCGTACAGTCCTTGAGACATATAAAAGCAGACCGGGAATGATGGAGAGGATATACCTCCACATTCTGCTCCATTTGATATTTTCCCACAGCTTTAATTATGATAAACTTGATAATATATCGTGGGATCTTGCCTGCGATATCGCGACGGAAAACGTGATCTTAAGTCTCGGGCTTCCCAACATGATATTTGATGAGGATGATATCTTAAAGCGGAAATTAAAAGTCCTTAGGGAAGATGCGGGCGGGCTTACCGCCGAGAGGATATACAGGTATTTTAAATACAACCCGCCTACGAAGGGCGAGATAAACGAATACAGAGAGCTTACTTACCGCGATGATCACTCCCTCTGGATTGCAAACAAGGAGATACAGCTCGATCTTAAAGACTTTAAGAAGATAAGCGAAAAGATAAGGACCGAGATCAGGTCCTTTGCGAAAGACAAGAGCGGTTCGGATGAGCTGGCCGGTAATCTGGATGAGAGCGTAAAGGATAAATATGATTACGGCGAGATATTAAGGCATTTTACGGTGATGGGTGAAAATATCACGGTAAACGAAGATGAGTTTGACTATGTCTACTATACCTACGGCCTTAATGTCTACGGGAATCTGCCTCTTATAGAGCCTCTTGAATATAAAGAAGAAAAGAAAGTAAGGGAATTTGTCATAGCCCTTGATACGTCGGCTTCCTGCCGCGGCGATATAGTAAGGAATTTTCTGAAAAAGACCTATGGCATATTAAAGAGCAGTGAGAATTTCTTTAAAAAGATAAATGTCCATATAGTCCAGTGTGACAGCGATATCCAGAACGATACGAAGATCACGAACGATAATGAATTTAATGATTTCATAACCAGGGGAAAGCTGGTCGGATTCGGAGGAACGGATTTCCGCCCTGTCTTTGAGCATGTTGAGATGCTTAAGGAAAAAGGCGAATTCGAGAGCCTGAAAGGGCTTATATACTTTACAGACGGCTATGGGATATATCCCGACAGGATGCCCGATTATGATGTGATATTTGCCTTTTTAAACGAAGATGTAAACAGAGGCCCGGTCCCTCCATGGAGCTTAAAAGTCATCCTGGATGAAGAAGGGCTCGAAGAAGATGTCAGAGCTGACGAAGAAGCAAAAGCGGCCGAGGAAGCCAATGAAGCCATAGATCCCGCAGGAGGAATATTATAAACATGAATATAAAAGAAGCGAAGGAATATATAAAGGATTCGGTAAGACTCTATTTAAAGAAGGATGAATTCGGGGAATACAGAGTGCCCGTTGTGCGCCAGAGACCGTTGTTTCTGCTCGGTGCGCCGGGAATAGGAAAGACTGCCATTATGGAACAGATCGCGCAGGAGCTGGGTATCGCTCTTGTAAGCTATGCGATGACCCATCATACAAGGCAGTCGGCGCTCGGTCTTCCTTATATAACGAAAAAGGAATATGACGGTGAGGAGTATTCCGTTTCCGAATATACGATGAGCGAGATAATCTCCCAGGTCTATGAGACAATGGAGGAGAGCGGGATAAAAGAAGGAATCCTTTTTTTGGATGAGATCAACTGCGTATCGGAGACGCTGGCGCCGTCAATGCTTCAGTTCCTTCAATATAAGACTTTCGGAAGACACAGGGTTCCCGAAGGCTGGGTCATAGTAACCGCCGGAAATCCTCCGGAATACAATAAGTCGGTAAGGGAATTCGATGTGGTCACGATGGACAGGCTTAAGCTGTTAGAGGTCGAGGCTGATTACAAGACATGGAAGGAGTATGCCATATCAAATGGTGTTCACCCTGCGATCATAAGCTATCTGGACCTTAAGAAGGATCAGTTCTACCTGATGGAAATGACATTAAAGGGAAAGGGCTATGTTACCGCAAGAGGCTGGGAGGATCTTTCCAAAATGCTGCTTTTATATGAGGAGGAAAAAATCACCCCGAAGGAAAGCCTTATATCCCAGTACATAAGGAATGAGAAGGTCGTAAGGGAATTTTCCGCCTACTACGAGCTTTATAACAAATACAAAAGGGATTACGATATCGATGCCGTACTCAAGGGATCTGCGCCGCAGAGAGCCTATGAGAGGGCAGAAAAAGCTGCCTTTGATGAGAGACTTTCCTTAATGGGAATGCTTACGGACCGCGTCATCAATGATATAAAAGAAGTGATGGAGAAGGCTGCATATCTTAAGGAGACAAGGCCGCTTATAAAGCATCTCGAAGATGTCGCATCAGACTTTGATAAGAATGAAAAAGACATAAGGGAAGCACTTAATCTTCTTATAAATTCAAGGCGGGATATCATCTCAAAGAAGGCCAAAGCCGGAGCGCTTTCCGATGAAGAAAAGAGAAAACACTTAAGGATCACGGGCTTTTTAGAGAAGATAAATGCGGGCATACTTAATCTCGAAAACACGGATAAGGATAAAGACCTTGAGCTTATAAAAAATAAATACGAGGATGAGATAAAGAGATTAAAAGGGCGTCAGTTATCTGTAGACAGAGAACTTAACAATGTCTTTGAATTCACGGAGAAGGCATTCGGAAATGAGAATGAGATGCTGATCTTAGTTACCGAGCTTACGGTTAATTCATACAGCGCAGCTTATATCGCCACATTCGGAAATCAGTATTACCAGAAGTACAACAAAGAACTCATGCTGACCGAAAGGTCGGACAGTATAATAAAAGAGATAGAGGAACTGGATCTTTGATGACAAATGAGTCGATCCTTGATATCGATCCGGGCACGGAGAGAATTGATAAGAAGGAATACTTAAACAATAAAAGATTAAAAAAGGTGATCATCCCTGACAGTGTTAAGGAGATCGGAGATTATGCTTTTGCCTACTGCGATAGATTAAGGTATGCAGAGCTTCATGGGGATATCGTTTTAGGACGCGAAGTTTTCAAGGGCTGCGAGGAGCTTAAGGAGATATATGTAAGAGGGGCAGCAAAAGAAACGGCTGCGCTGCTTTCAGCCATAAAAGATGATGCTCCATACCTTCTTTCGCCCGGTGAAGTGGGATCGGATGAATGGATCAGGAAATGGGATGCCAGGATGCTCGATATCCTTCATACCGCCGATGATGACGGATATTCCAATCAGATAATGTGCGGTGAAGAGGATTATATGAGCACGGACCTTGAAGGGTATAAAGTCAGATCCGCAAAGAGAAAGATAAGGATCATATTCTTAAGACTCATAAATGATATCGGACTAAAGGATGATATCAGGGACGAGATAAGCAGATATATAAAAGATAATCCTTACACAAAAGACGTTGTCATAAACGAGTTCGGAGATGAAAAAGAATACTACGAACTCTTTGCCACGCTTGGTCTTATAAATGAAGATAATTATGAGGAGATCCTTAAGGAAACAGGGGATCAACACACAGAGATGAAGGCCTTTTTCATACGCTTTATGGACGAGAAAAGAGGGCTTGAAAAAAAGGATTTTTTTGATATGCTAAAATTATAAATGAACAGGCGGCCGGAGTTTTTTATGAAAAATGTAAAGACAAAAAAGGGTGCGCTCATAATAGCCCTCGCCCTTCTTTGTTATATGATGTTATCCGTATGTATATCCTTCGTTTTTTTAAGAAAGGAATATGCGCCGGATATAAGCGGGACATACAGTATAGCGCCCGGTGAAGTATATACGGACGATATAAGTGCAAACGGAAAATACCTTAAGAAGATCGACATAGGCTTTGCGCTTTTTGACAGAGCCGCGACTTACCTGGTAAAAGTCAGGCTTACGGAAAACGAAAAGAGTTTTTATGAGACTGTCCTTAAGTCATCGGATATAAATGATCATTATGAGATAGAACTGTTTTCGGCAAAAAAGTTAGATCCCGGAAATACATATAAGATCGAGCTTACAAATATAACGACCGGAAATGAAAATCCGGTCACGGTAAATATAAGCTCGAACGGTGAGGGGAAGGGAAGCTCACTCTGCGTAAGGAAGACATATGAAGATGTGCGCGCTGCAAATATCCTGAGAGTGATATCTTTTCTCATTACTTTTACGGCAGTTACCCTCATATTTTTAAGGTTCGATGTAAGTAAGGTAAGCGCCGCAAAAATGATTACCGTATCTCTTTCTGTGATCGTTATTACCTTTATCCTTACATTTGATCTGTTTGATAAGATAGAACCTTTCTATACGCTTCATATTTACGGAGCCGGATCTGAGATTGCGGTCATAGAGCCCGGAGAGACAAAGGATTTTACCTTCGGATTCGGAGGATCCGGATTTGACAGTCTTTCGTTCATCGGTGAATGGGAAGGAAATCTCGATCTTAAATTAGAGCTTAAAGATACAGATACCGGAGAATTGATATGGGAAGGAAGAAGCGATGAGAGCAGTGTCATCCTCCCCGATAATTATGCGACTCCGAGTGTTCTTGCGGATATGGGCGTACTTGCCCCTAAAGGCACCTATGATCTTAGCATTAAAAATGAATCCGACGGACCGTTTTCCACATATCTGCTTGAAGACGGATCCATTAATCTTGATCTCTTCAGATCTTCGGATATAAAAAGGGTTCTTGCGCTTTTGATCACATTTATCATAGTTGCTTATGTATTTGCGATCTGCCTGTTTAAGGAAAAGATATTTAAGGATATAAGATCGTTCTTTATCGTGAGCGTTATACCGCTCGGACTGTGTTATTTCCTTTTGTTCACGCCAAGCTCTATACCCGACAACCACAATCATTTCCCTGCGGTTTACAGATATTCCAATATCCTGATGCTCCATGGGGGAGATGAAGAATGGAGTATGAGGAGCGAGGACCTGGATCTTTTTAACGGAGTCGATGCCAAGGAAAACGGCGGCTTCCAGTACGGCGAATACTTATACAGGACCTCATTTTTTGAAAAAGATCATGCTCTTGTTGACGATCCCGAAGTACACAGGGACTTTATGAAATACTATTCGATCTTCGGATATCTTCCGCAGGTCATCGGCCTTACGCTCGCAAGGTTACTTCGCCTCGGCGGAGCGATGTCGGTGTATCTTGCCAGAGCATTTATCTTCGCATTCTCGGTATTTGCTGCCTTTAATGCGATAAAAAAAACGCCGGTCGGAAAGGGGATATTCGCACTTGTATCGCTTGTCCCGATCACGCTTATGATGGACAGCGGCTTTTCCTACGATTCAATGGTATTTGCCGTATCGATATCATTTACGGCCTGCATACTTGCACTTAAAAAAGATAAAGATGATAAAAGACTCCTTATCGAGCTTATGATCTGGGCATTTCTCCTTGGCGCGGTAAAGGGAGGAGGAGGGCTTTTGATCCTTCCGCTCATCATACTTTTATTTGACAGGGATGATGCAAAAACGTCGATCAAAAAATGCGGGCTTGTCGCGGGATGTTCCATCGTTTCGGTGATATTCTTTAATAAGATAATGCAGATCGGAAATCATCTTTTCCAGTTCGGAGAAGAAGGAAACGAATTTATGAGCACATCTTATGCGTTAAGGCATCCGGTCGGATATTTAAAGCTTTTGTTTACGACTTATATCGAGAACTTCTCCGATATGACCGGCGCTATGCTCGGGACACATTTATCCTGGCTTGAATATGTAATGCCCATTTTGCTGCTTATCATAATGGCGTCTTTGATGGGGCTGTATTCTATTCTGGAAAAGGATGAACTTATCTTAAAAAGCAGAGATAAATACATACTTATGATCCCGGTGGGACTGGGGCTTTTCATCACTCCGATGATGCTGCTTTCCGCCACTTATGTGGGCTGGCCTTTTATTCAGGGAGTTCAGGGAAGATATTATCTGGCGCTTTTGATACCGGTCCTTCTGATACTTACGAAGTTTTCCTTAAGGATCGTAGATGAAAGGAAAGCGGCGGAAATTAAGATCATAAAAGACAGATGCCTTTTGATGACAGGGATCATTTCGGCGATCGCGGTATATTATATTGAGAGATCATATCTTACGAGATAATGGTGATGTAAGGGAATAAAATGGCGATTTACGTTGTATCTGATGTACACGGATATTATGATGTTTTTTTAAAGGGACTCGAGGTAATTGACTTAAAGTCGACCGATATGCTCTATATGGTCGGTGATGCGATCGACAGAGGCCCCGACGGCATCGAGATCCTCAAATACATAAAGAACCACAGGAACATGGACCTTATCATAGGTAACCATGAATTTATGATGCTCAATTCCGTAGACCCTTCGGGAAAGAAGATATGCGAGGGTGACGATGCCAAGCTCTGGCTCGTCTATAACGGAGGAAAAGTTACATATACGAAATACTGCGAGATGCTCACGGCATCAAGGATAGATCTTCTTGAGTGGTTAAAAAGCCGCCTTGTCATAAAGACACTTGAGCATAAGGGAAAGAAGTTCTGCCTTACTCATTCATATTACATTCCGGACTGCGAGAACAAGACTTACAGCGAGCTCTCTTATGATGATGTCTGGGAGATAGTATGGAAATCGATGTATCGAAGCGCCGATACATACTGCCCCAATATCTACAAGGATTTTGACTGCACATTCATTACGGGCCATGTACCGGTCCAGACCATAACAAAGGACGATGAGGCAAAGCCCTATGTCCTTGCCAACTTCATCGACATCGACGGCGGATGCCGTGCCGGAGCAAAGCCCGGACTCGGAAACGGAGCCATATTCATGCGGCTCGATGACATGCAGGATTTCATCGTACCGATGATAGTACCAAAATCGAGATCGATTTTTTCGTGACAAAACAACAGGAAGGAGATGCAATATGACAGAAACACGACCTTTTGTCCCCTGGGACCTTATGAACTCATTTATGATTGATGCATTTGCGGGATATGGTGTGCCGAGAGATGAAGCGGCCATATGTGCGGATGTTTTACTTGAATCGGACAGGCGCGGGATCGAGAGCCATGGCTGTAACCGTTTTAAACCGATATATATCGACAGGATCGTAAAAGGAACTCTGCTTCCCGAAACGAAGATCGAGATAATAAAAGAAACACCGACGACCGTTGTCATGGATGCACATGACGGAATGGGAATGGTCGCATCACACCGCATGATGGAGATGCTCATCGAGAAGGCCGGGAAATACGGAATGGCCGGCGGAGCCATCAAGAATTCCACGCATTACGGTATTGCGGGATACTGGAGCGGCATGGCATGTAAGAAGGGAATGGTCGGGATAACCGGCACTAATGCAAGGCCTTCGATCGCACCGACTTTCGGCGTTGAGAATATGATGGGAACCAACCCTCTGACATTTTCGCTTCCGACGGATGAGGAATTCCCTTTCTGCTTAGACTGTGCTACTTCGATCGTTCAGAGAGGAAGGATCGAATATTATGCCCGTGAAGGAAAGGATGTGCCGAAAGGCATGGTCATTTCCGAAAACGGAGAAACGCTTACCGACAGCGCACAGATATTAAAGGATCTTGTTGCGGGTACTGCTGCTCTTGCGCCGCTCGGAGGAATAGGAGAAGAACTTGCCGGATATAAGGGATACGGCTATGCTGCCGTTGTCGAGATCTTATCCGCGGCATTATCGGGCGGAGCGTTCATGAAGGCCCTTACCGGAGTCGGAGAAGACGGAAAGCCTTCCATGTATCATCTCGGACATTTCTTCTTTGTCGTTGATCCCGATGCATTTGTCGGAAGAGAGGAATTTAAGAAGATCGCAGGTGATATCTGCCGCGCACTCCGTGCTTCAAAGAAAGCGCCGGGATGCGACAGGATATATACAGCAGGAGAAAAGGAATACGAGACATGGCTTTTCAGGAAGGATAAGGGTGTGCCTGTTGGCGCAGCAGTTCAGAAAGACATGATCGAAGTACGCGATGCGTTAAACCTTCCTTACCGCTTCCCGTTTGAGAATTAAGACACCATGGAATTTAAAGATATCTTAAATGAGTATATGGATATGATACCCTGTACGGCCAATGAGCTCTCTCAAAAAAGCGGGCTTTCGTCTTCTGCCGTCAGCAGGTACAGATCCGGCAAGAGAGTGCCGGCAGGAAAGAGCGAAATTGATGCCATTTCGGATGCGCTCACAGAGCTGGCCGGAGACAGATTTGATGATGAAAAGATAAGGGAAATGAAGGATGCTCTTTATGCATCCGTTCCCGATCTTGATTTTGACAGATTCATCTTTTCCGGCAGGTTCGGATCTCTTCTTAACAGGATCCCCGTTAACAGGAAAAAGCTCGCTGAGAGTGTCGGATACGATCCGTCATTTCTTTCGAAGATAATAAGCGGTGACAGGGTCCCTTCCGATCCGGCTTCTTTTGCCGAGAACGTAGCGGATCATGTTGTCGAAAGCATAGATCCCGACGAGATAATAAAGAGCTTTCCCGAAGCCCCCGCGATCGCGGAAGCAGGCGATAAGGAAAGCCTTAAGGAAGCTCTAAAGGAAGCACTTATAAGATGGCTTTTGTCGGGCGAGAGTAGTGAGCACGAAGATGAGGCTAAGAAAGGAATGGAGAGATTCCTTAAGAGCCTCGATGAATTCGATCTAAACGACTATATGAAGAGGATCCATTTTGATAAGATCCCCGTTCCCAAAAGTCCTATAAAACAGAGAAATTCGAGAAGCTATCAGGGCGTTGAGGGAATGAAGAAGGCCGAGACGGATTTTTTGAAAAGAACGGTCCTTTCTTCATCGACAGATCCCGTATGGATGTATTCTTCTCTTCCGATGGAAGAGCTCGCTCTGGATGATGCTTTTGCAAAGAAGTGGATGACAGGTCTTGCCATGGTATTAAAGAAAGGCCTTCATATCCACATCATCCATGATACCGACAGACCGTTTGCCGAGATGGTGCTCGGAATAGAAAGCTGGATACCGCTTTACATGACAGGCCTTATCCATCCGTATTACATCAGGAAGATCCCCGATAAGGGTTTTGACCATCTTATAAGACTGTCCGGAGACTGTGCCTTAAGCGGCGAATGTATATCCAAAGATCTCGATTCGGCTGTTTTTTACCTGACATCAGATCCGTCAGGTGTCAAAAAAATGGGCGCCCGCAAAGATTACTGGTTTAAGAAGGCGCTCCCGCTCATGGATATATACCGCGAGGACAGAAACAGGGAATTCCTTGAGGTCCTTAAGAACGAGACCGAGAAAAACGAGCCTCATGTACTGGAAGATTCGCAGAACCTTATGTTTAAGAATATGGATATCAGCATATTCGGAAAGGAATGCGTGATCATCTCCAAAAAGAACGACCCGCCGATAAATATCGTGGTACGTCAGTCCCAGCTGATCGAAGCGCTTTCGAGAGTTTTTGATCAGTAGATTGGTTAGTGATTGGTTAGTGATTGATTAGTGGATTGATTAGTGG
>DMCJ01000108.1 GCA_003446735.1 Lachnospiraceae bacterium
GCCTGTACCATGTGGATCTCACTCTCCACGATACAGATGGGGCACTCATAGATATCATCTGCGCCGTATTTTTTGGTGTAGGCTTCGATGAGCGCTTTTCTCCTGTTGACCGACAGGGACTCGGGGAAGCAGTCACGGCTTACCGCAACTATTCCGACTTTGATCTTGGGTACGTTGTTCATTTGTTTTCCTCCTTTGGGTTTCGTTTATCCGTTCTTTTATATTATTTTATTACTTTCACATTTTGGGAAATACTTCTTTTAATGCAGGATAGATCTGCTTAAAGGTCTGATATCTTTCCTCATATTTAGCGGTAAGCTCAGCCTCGGGCTCGATCGTGCCGGTAACCTTGACGATCTTTTCCGCAGCTTCTTCAACGCTTGCATATTCACCGCATGCAACCGCTGCGAGCATCGCGCCTCCGAGTGCGGGGCCTTCCTCGCTCTCGATCGTATCTACTTTGATACCGAGTACATTGGCAACGATCTTCTTCCATAAGGGGCTCTTTGCTCCGCCTCCGCAGATCTTGGTGCGCTCTATCTTTATACCTAAAGCCTTGGCTACTTCGAATGAATCACGAAGCGCAAATGCAACACCTTCAAGTACTGCCTGAGTCATATCCTCTCTGGTGGAATCCATGGTAAGTCCGGTAAATGTACCTCTTGCAAGAGGATCGTTTATCGGAGATCTCTCACCCATCAGATAGGGAAGGAAATATACATGATTCTCGCCGAGCTTTGTGATGCCTTTCTGCTCACCCGCATATTCCTTTGTCTTGCAGATATCTTCCATCCACCACTTGTTGCAGCTTGCAGCTGAGAGCATGCAGCCCATTAAGTGATAACTTCCGTCCGCATGGGCAAATGAATGAAGCGCATTGAACTTATCAACTCCGAAATTCTTTGATGCAATAAATATCGTTCCGCTGGTACCGAGTGAGATATTGCAGCTTCCGTCGCCGACGGTACCGGTTCCTACTGCTGCTGCCGCATTGTCTCCGGCTCCTGCTACGATCTTGCAGTCCTCGGATATGCCGAGCTCTTTGGCAACATCGGGTAATATGTTGCCGACAGCCTCATAACTCTCATAGATCTTAGCGAGCTGTTCCTTTTTTACATGACATATCCTGCACATTTCATCCGACCATGTCCTGTTCTTTACGTCAAAGAGGAGCATACCGGATGCATCGGATACGTCCGTGCAGTGAACACCGGATAATTTATATGCGACAAAATCTTTAGGGAGCATTATCTTTTCGATACGAGCGAAATTATCGGGCTCGTTCTTCTCCACCCATAAGATCTTGGGTGCGGTAAAGCCGGTGAAGGCAATGTTGGCAGTATATTCGGAAAGCTTATCCTTTCCGATCTCATTATTAAGATAATCAGTCTCCGCTATCGTTCGTCCGTCATTCCATAAGATCGCAGGGCGGATCACGTTGTCATCTTTATCGAGGATGACAAGGCCGTGCATCTGTCCACCGAAACTGATACCCTTTACTTCATTTCCGTCCACACCTGCTATAAGCTCTTTGATACCTGCCTTAACCTGTGTCCACCAGTCCTCGGGATTCTGCTCCGACCATCCGGGATTGGGGAAGCTTAAGGGATATTCCCTGGAAACGATGTTTGCGATCTCGCCGTTTCCTTTCATCAGTAGAAGCTTTACAGCCGATGTTCCCAAATCAACTCCAATATAATACATACTCATACCTCCTGTTTTCGTGCCCGCGCACGTTTTTATTATATTTTTTCCATTCTCAAAAATCAATATATAATTTGTGAACTATTTGTAAACACCCGTATTTTCTTGATTTTTCAGCACTTTTACCGTATGATCCCCAAAATGATTGTGCATTTTTTAGGTATTGCGTGCCGTGCACAACTTCATATATAATTGTACTGTGTGAAATGATATTTGTGCGTACGCACAGGGAGGTAATCTTGACTACTATAAAAGAGATCGCGGACCTTGCAGGCGTATCCAGAGGCACGGTTGACAGAGTGCTCAATAAAAGGGGAAGCGTCAATCCGGAGACCGAAGCCAGGATCATGGAGATCGTCGACAAGCTTGGATACAAGCCTAACCGCGCGGGCATGACATTGGCAGCCCAGAAAAAACGTTTCAAATTCGGCGTTGTCATGTTCGGCGTAGGCAATCCATTCTTTGATGACGTCATAAAAGGCTTTAAGGAAAGAGAAGACGAGCTGGCCGGATACAACTGTACCGTAATAACCAAGAGGATCTCTGCTTTCGGCGTAAGAGATCAGATAGATGCGATAAATTCACTTGTTGAAGAAGGCGTTAACGGACTTGCCATATCTCCGCAGAACGATCCCCTCATTTCAGCAAAGATAGATGATCTTTTTGAAAAAGGCATCCCTACCGTTACTTTTAACACTGACCTTCCGGAATCAAAACGTATAGCCTATGTCGGGAGCAATTATTTCCAGTGCGGTCAGACTGCTGCCGGTCTTATGAACTTAATGGCAGGCAGCGATCTTAATATAGGAATAATAAGCGGTAATTCCAAGATCCTGTGTCATACGGAAAGGATCGCCGGCTTTTATTCATGTCTTGATGAATACCAGAAATTACATGTTGTGGATTTCTTCGAGCATGACGATGATGATTTCAAGAGTTATGATCTTACATCCAAGATGCTCGCCAAGCATCCCGAGATAAACGCTCTCTTCTTTGCCGCTGCCGGCACTTACGGCGGATGCAAAGCGGTAATTGCAGCCGGAAGAGAAAAGACCACAAAGATTGTCACGTTTGATAAGATAGATACCACCAGCGAAATGCTGAAGAATCATGTCATAGATGCCACGATATGTCAGCAGCCCCGGCTTCAGGGAAGCCTGCCTCTTAAGATATTATTTGAATATCTGGCTACCGGAGAAATGCCCAAGAGCGAATACAATTATACGGCAGTTGAGATATACATCAAAGAAAACTCATAAAAAAAAGCGCCCGGCTTAGCCGGGCGCATGTGCGTTACCCATACAGCCTGCTGGATCCAGGCCAACCTGCGGCACATGAGATATTCCTCTTAGTGCTGCTGCATTCCTGCCCTGACACGGTTCGAAGACTCCCATTGCGCAGGACCCGGATTTAAGCGCCGCTTATACGGGGCAGCCACATCCATTAGTATAACCAAGTCTTTATTCCTTGTCAATCGCGCGAAGTCCCCTGAAAAATTCTTTTAAGATACTCCTGCATTCATCTTCGAGTATGCCGGACACAACTTCAGCTCTGTGATTAAAGCCTTTCATTTCAAGCAGATTTACCACGCTGCCCGCGCTGCCCGCCTTAGGGTTCATGCAACCCATAACCACTCTCGGTATCCTGGCCTGAACTATAGCCCCGGCGCACATAGGACAGGGTTCAAGTGTGACATATAAAGTACATCCTTCCAGCCTCCAGTCCCCGAGTTTTTTGGATGCCTTCTTTATAGCACTGATCTCGGCATGTGCCAGCGTGGAATGATCTTTATTTCTCCTGTTATAACCTCTTGCTATTATCCTGCCTTCGTAAACTATCACACAGCCTATCGGGACCTCAGCGATATCACCGGCCTTTTTTGCCTGTTTTAACGCTTCTTTCATAAAGGAGATGTCGGTCTTCTCTCTTAAAAGAGCTTCCTCTTTAAGCCTGTTCTCCTTTTCGATACGTCTCTTTTCCCTGAGCAGCCCTCTCTCTTTAGCACCCAATTTATGCACCTGCCATATCCATATATTTCATATAGTCCGCTACCATGAGCGCTATCTTTAAGGTAAGGGCATCATCAAAGACTCTGATATCAAGCCCCGTTACTTCTTCAAGCTTTCCAAGCCTGTATAACAGGGTATTCCTGTGTATGTACAGCTGTCTCGCTGTCTCGGAAACGTTCAGATTATTCTCAAGGAACATGTTAATGGTATTGAGCGTCTCCTCATCTGCAAGTTCGTCGGGGAGCTTGCCTTTAAATATCTCCTCTACAAACATTTTACAGAGGCTGGCGGGAAGCTGATAGATAAGTCTTCCTATTCCAAGGGAATTGTATGCAACGACTCCCCTCTCGGCATAAAAAATCTTTCCGACATCAAGCGCCATCCTGGCTTCCTTATAACTCTTGGAGACATCTTTTAAAACATGCACTATGGTGCCGAAGGATACGCGCCCTTTTACCATGACTTCGGTATTTAACATATCGTATACTTCGTTTGCGATCTCCTCGATCTTTCCGTAATCATCTCTCTCACCAAGCTCTTTGATGACTACATAATTATGCTCATCGACGCTCGTAACAAAATCCCCCGAAGCAGGAGAAAAGATATTCTTTAACATCTCTCCGACTCCGGCATCCTTACCCTTTTCAACTTCAACTATATATACCACTCTGTCCTTTTCGAAATCCAGTCTCAGCTTTTCGGCCCTGTTATGTATATCCACCAGGAGCATATTGTCAAGGATCAGGTTCTGGTAAAAATTGTTCTTGTCTATCCTGTCTCTGTAAGCTGTCAGAAGTCCCGAGAGAGAACTTACCGCGATCTTTCCTGTCATGACAGCCTGCGGTTCATCCTTTACGATAACTATATATGCCGCCTGATACTCATGAACTACTTTCATAAAATGAAATCCGCCGGATATCTGACTTTCGGCATCACTGTCTATAAATGCTTCCGCGGTATCCTCCGGGATCTGCTCGGATTCATCTGTGGTGATCTTCTTACCGCCTTCGGTATCCATAACGGTTATGTCGCATTTTGTGATTTCCTTAAGATCATATATACATTTTTTAATAACTCCGGGTGTCAGCATGCTGATATCTCCTTTTATACAATTAAGATCGCGCCGTATCACTTATCGTCTCATTAAAGAAAAAGGGAGGTGACGCGAATACCGCGCACCTCCCCTTTAAGATCATATGATTAGTTGGTGATGACCATTTCGGTCTCTTTATCGAAGATATGGATCTTCTCAACATCAATAGCAAACTTAACAACATCACCGGGTCTTGCAGTTGTACGGGAGTCAACCCTTGCTGTCATAGGGAACTCCTCAAGATCAAAGTAGAGATAAACCTCTGCACCAAGAAGCTCGTATACTCTTACGGTAGCTTCGAAAGTGCTCTGAGGAGAAGCCTCAACCATCATTTCGGAATCATATACATCCTCGGGACGGATACCGAATGTAACGGTTCTTCCGTTGTAACCACCCTCGATAAGCTTTTTGGACTTAGCGGGAGGAAGAGGAATGAAGTGTCCTGCAACCTTTAATACTGCGGTGTCATCTACAACTTCTACTACTGCATCAAGGAAGTTCATCTGAGGTGATCCCATGAAACCTGCAACGAAGAGGTTAGCGGGCTTCTCATATAAGTTCTGAGGGGTATCAACCTGCTGAACGATACCGTCC
>DMCJ01000025.1 GCA_003446735.1 Lachnospiraceae bacterium
CTTCAAAGAAGATATCACATTTTTTCTGTCTGTTTTTTACTTCACTCCCGCGCTCGAATATCACGGGTCTTAGTCCCATCCTGCTTAAAGTAAGTGCGGCAAAGATCCCTGCGGGTCCAAATCCTACTATAACGGGTTTGGGGGCGCCTTTAAGGATCGGTTTTTCATGGTTTATCTCAAAAGGCCGTCTGTTGTTTTCCTTTTTGCTTAGACTTACATCTTTTATCTTTCCTTTTTTTATCCTGTTTCTGAGCTTATCAAAGGAAATCCTGTCTAAAGATACTTCCAGGCTCAGTATATATATAAGCTCGGGCTTTTTTCTTGCATCAAGGGATCTTTTTATAATTTTAAAACCCGTGATCGCGGAAATATCTATACCAAGCTTTTTACCGACAAGCCTTTTTATAAGCTCATCATCGTGATCTATCGGACATTTAAGATTTGTGATCTTTATCATGATAAGACCGCCTCTCCCGCGATGAGCCCGGTCGCAAAAGCAAAATGGAGATTATATCCCCCGCATTTTCCGAAAACGTCCAGCATCTCTCCCGTAACATATATCCCGGGAAAGTTTCTTAAGGACATGTCGTCCATAATCTCCGATAAACAGATGCCTCCGCCCGTTACCTGGGCATGTTCAAAGCCTTTATATCCTTTAACATCAAAAGGGAGCCTGTTTAGATATCCGGCCATTTTTCTTATCTTGTCTTTAGAGATATCCGAAACTTTCACGCCGCTTTTTATATCCAGGGCTTTTAAAAAGAAATCGATCCATTTCTTATGGATAAGACCGCAAAAGGCTTCATGAGGCAATAACATCCCGTTATCTTTTATACAGTCACAAAGAAGGCTGTATGCCTTATCCTTATCGTTAAATAAGGAAAAATACAGTCGTCTCTTTTCCCCGGTCACATATAAATAGGAAATATCGTATACAGCGATCCCGGATAAACCGTAATCGGTAAACTGTATATTACCGCAGCTTAATAATCCGTCATCTTCATCATATATCTTTCCGTATTCTCTTAATCCGGAAAGAATAAGTGAAAGCTTTTCATTTTCAAAAAAAGTTCCTTTTAATGCGGTAAGCGCCGGATATAGATCGTTGCACTTAACGCCCATATCCTTAAGAAGCCTTATCATGCTACCGTCAGAACCGGTCTTTACATATGAAGCACCGCCGCAGCTTATTATGATACGGTCCAAGTACTCTTCTTTTTTATTATCAAAGATAAGCCATCCACTTCCGCTTTTTTTGATCTTAGTCACATTAAAACCGGTATTTATCTGTATATCGCGTTTTTTTAATTCTCTTAAAAACGTATTTACGACTCCGGCTGATGAATGGGTGACGGGATAGATGTATCCATCCTCCGATACTATGCAAAGATCAAGATGATCAAAAAGATCATCCCTTATCTTATCATTAAATCCGGAAAGTATTTTACTTATCTTAATTCTGTCATCTTCGTTTTTTGCATGATAATCAGAAACGGAAATACCTTCATGAGAAAGATTGCATTTACCGTTTCCCGTAAGCAGGAGCTTTTTAAGTATCCTGTCTTCTTTTTCAAAGATAACGACATCCGCACCCTTATCCTTTGCTTTTATCGCAGCAATGACTCCGGAAGCGCCGCCGCCTATTATCCCGATCTTCATCTGTAAAATCCAAGAAAACGACCAATAAATTTAAGCAGCCCTTTCTGGGGATAATCCTCAGTCTCATTCTCTCTTATGCTTCCCGTAACGACAAGTGAAAGCGTATGAACGACAAATGAGATAAGAAGGCTTAATACCGCTGATATCACGGGGCCTAAGACACCGTTTAACAGCATTACCAAAAGGCAGGCAAGAACAGCGGCAAATACGGAAACGAGTGGCATGAGTATATTGCCGTTTAAATTCTTTCTGTATACCAGGTATCTGCTTAAGAATACAAAATTGATTATGATCGCACATAAAACATTAAGCATGTTGCAAAGTACGATGATATTACTTTCATAACATGTCTTTGACATAAGTATCATGCAGAATAAAAACTGAAGAACGAATGAAACAAGTCCCGAAATGGCTGCTTTCCATTCTCCGGAAAAACCGGCTAAGAGATAGGTCTCAAGTATATAAAAAAGTATGAGCGCGTGAAGAGGCAGAACAAGGATGCTTCCACCGCCAAAAGGGAATTCACCTTCGGTGTATAATCTGTTTATTATGACATCGCATACAAGACATAAAGGAAGTGCTGTTGCTATAAACTGCTTTATCGCAAGGATAGCCTGCATACCGCCGTGATAGGCATCATCTCTTCTCATGACAGTTTCGATAAGTGAAGCAGATCTTTTTCCTATGAGGGTCGTTATCCCTACAGGAAGCATTATGCTGATAAATCCTGTCGCATATCTTGCTCCGAACATCACAAATGCGGGAATGCCCATACCGGACAAATCCGCAGGTACTTCAAATCTCTTAAAATAATAGATCATTACCACAAGATAAGGACAAAAGATCATAAACTGTCTTATGGCAGGAAAACCGGACGCGGCAGTAAGAGCACGGAGCTGCTCAAATATGGATTCATATCCTCTTGAAAGATCGTCAAGAAGCTTTAATTTCATCCTCGAATTAAATGAGATAAGAAGTGCGAGGTTCCAGATAAGAGTAACGAAAAGCGCAAGTGTGATGCCAACGCTTGCTCCCAGCGCGCAATGAGCGCTTTTAATATGTTCATCATGGAATAAAAGCGCATTTATCTCTCCACTTCCTTTGGTAACAAATACGAATAAAAGACCGAAAAGAACATTTGAGATACCGAATATCATCCTCGATGAATCAAGAGGCATACTTACATCATATCCTTCATAATAGCCCAGAACTCCGCATAAAAGGATGAAAAGTACAAGGGATATACACATGAATATAAAAGATACGAATACTTCATCTTTTATCATGAAAACCTTATCAAGAAGAAGGTTTGATAAGATCATAAGCACGGCAACGATCAGGATCCCATAGAATAATGATGAAAAGACTGATGTCTTTAGCATCGTTAAGGCATTTTTATATTGCCCCCTGTTTATGCGGTATCTGACTGATGAACTAACGCTCTCCAAATGAGAAGTGCCTACCGTGATCCCGATGACACCGACAAAGAAAAGGATGACGCAATAATAGCCAAGTGACCATTCTTCTCCGAAGCTTCTTAAAAAATACAGCTTTGCGAAAGAAGAAAGGGCAAGGACACAATATGAGATATATGTGATAAGGCTTGTTTTATTCTTTGCTCTTCTCTTGGCCATACTACTATCCTCTTAATATGTTAAGCTCATCCATGATCTTATCCTGAAGTAAGAACATTTCCGTCTCATCTTCTTTTTCCATATGATCATATCCGAAAAGATGAAGCATACTGTGCGCGATAAGGAATGAAAATTCACGGAGAACCGAATGATCATATTCCTTTGCCTGCTTAAATACCCGATCCCCGTTTAAGATGATATCTCCTAAGATAAGCTCATCGGTATCGGCATCAAAATATGAATATCTGTTTTTCTCGGCTATGGAAAGATCTGCAGGCTTTTCATAATCTACCGCCGGGAAAGAAAGTACATCTGTCTCTTTATCTATATCCCTGTATTCTTTATTGTATCTCCTGATATTCTCATCATCCGTGATAAGTATGTTTACGGATACCTCATAAGGACAGGAAACCATTCTGACACAGGCATTTATGACATTTTCTATTGTTTTATCGATATCAAAAGGAAATTCCTTTTCATATTCATTGTCTGCGTAAAAACTCATAATATTTCTTTTCGGCCTTGCATGCGGCTTTTAATTTGTTAAGTTCGTTTAAGGAAAATAACGTAAACAGTTTATCTCCCTCTTTTATCTTTTTCTTTACAACTACTTCGGTAAGCTTTCCGTATTCCGGGGTAGCATTTCCGTTTTTCTTAAAGGAATATAAAACCGCCATTATATACATATCCGTAAAACGTATGAGCGCCGCCTGTTTCTTTAACATCATGTCGTAATTCTTATCGTCGCTCACATCTCTTTCGTTATTCCAAAGAAGCGATAAGAGTCTTTTAAATCTGACAGGAAGCTTTACACCGTTAAAAAGCTCGTATTTCTTGGCATTTAAATAATATGCACCGGCTTTTACAAAAAGGACATCATAACCCATGGCCTCGGCTAGTTTTTCGGAAAGATAAGCATCGTGAAGAGCCCTGTTATAAGCGGCCTTGCTCGCACTTTCCATGGCCATGAGATACTCGTTCTCGGGATCGCATATCTCCTCGTAAAAATCCCTGTCTTCGAAGAAATATCTGTCAGCCATCACTTTAAGGACAGCAAATACGATAAAGCCCGAAGCAATGACGCGGATAAGGGATAAGAGCATGAAGGTAAGCATTCCTTCGCCCGAATGCGAGATAAATGCAAGTCCGGAGCATATAAAATCTCCGCACATAAATGCGATTATCCTCGGACGCAGATCCCCGGTAAGCTCTACTTCGGAAAATGCCGCTACGGATACGGCTCCTCCCAAAAGAAGGCAGGCTGATGTAAGCGCATCTGTCGGATTTAATATCCCGTAATAACTTACCAAAAGGACAAGGCATAAAAGAGCGCAAAAGCCGTCGGATAATATGGATAATAAAACGGCAAATAACGAGATCGGGATAAGTGCCTTGGGAATATAACCCGTAAAAAACGTGAGTATCTCAAGAACGCCGAAGATAAAGGTAAACCTTAATAAATGTCCTTTATTCCAGACATATAACTTCGAGCTCTTTTCGGCATTATAAAATGAAAAAACGACGGCAGCTATCATGATCGCCGCCGAAAACAGGATCGCGATCATTTTCTTTTCTTTCCGGTCTTATAATGTGTTTCCTTAGATCTGTTCTTTGAATTTTCGTAATCCTCATAGGCTTTTACTATCTTCTGGACTAAAGGATGACGAACAACATCCCGGCTTGTAAGCTCGCAGAATGAAATGCCTTCAACCTTTGAAAGCACTCTCTTTGCGACATCAAGTCCCGAGACTGTATTAAACGGAAGGTCCTTCTGGGTGGCATCTCCGGTTATTACGACCTTTGAATTAAAGCCGATCCTGGTAAGGAACATCTTCATCTGAGCCTCAGTGGTATTCTGGGCTTCATCAAGTATTATATAAGCATTATCCAAAGTCCTTCCTCTCATATAAGCAAGGGGAGCGACTTCGATAAGCCCTTTTTCGCTGTTTTTAACAAAACTTTCAGCGCCCATTATCTGATATAAAGCATCATATAAGGGACGAAGATACGGATCGACCTTACTCTGAAGATCTCCGGGAAGAAATCCGAGCTTTTCTCCGGCTTCTATGGCAGGTCTTGTAAGTATTATGCGGCCGACTTCATTATTTTTAAATGCGGTTATGGCCATAGCCATAGCAAGAAAGGTCTTGCCTGTACCGGCGGGACCTAAACCGAAAACTATCATATTATCACGCATGGCTTTTACATATGTTCTCTGGCCCTGCGTCTTGGGCGCTACGGGGCGTCCGTCGGTCATATGGCAGATGACGTCACCGGACATCTCTATAAGTCCGTCGTCAAGATCTTCTTTCTTCATCATAAGTGCATAATCTATCTTCTGCTCTTCAAGGATGTTTTCCTTATCGGAAAGCAGTGTAAGTTCATCAATAAGGGAGATGGCTTTTTCAACATTTCCCTGCTCTCCCATGACTTTGACCTTTCCGTCTCTGTTAACAACGATGACCTTGAAGGCGTCTTCTATTTTTCTGATATATGTATCTTTTGTTCCGAAAAGCTTCTGCATGGAGGATGTATCCATGTTAAGCTCTCTAGTCACTTCGCTCAATGATCACTCCGTATCATTCAAATATCTTTTTGATAAGGATCTTTTTTTCGTTATAAGAATCGGATATCTCATAGGCATTTTTAAGCCTTATAAGCGCCTGATCGGCCTTATCTTCATCATTAGCATATAAGGTGGCAAGTACATCCCCTTTAGAAACTTTCTGGCCCTTCTTTTTGTTTAAGATTATACCGACGCTTAAATCTATCTCATCATCAAGGCTTTCCCTTCCCCCGCCGAGCATAAGTGAACTCATGCCGACTTCGGCGCATTCTATACGGGAAATATATCCGTCTCTGTCAGCTTTTAATTCCCTTGTAAATGAAGCCTTTTCAAACTTATCGGGATCAAATACGTAAGAAGGATCACCGCCCTGGGCCTCAACAAACTGAGCTAATTTATTTAATGCACTTTTATCATCTATCTTTGACTTAAGTAAGTCAAGAGCTTCTTCGTCATTTTTGCATTTACCTGCGAGAATGAGCATCTTTGAAGCAAGGGCGAACACTAATTGTGTAAAATCCTCAGGTCCTTTTCCGTTTAAGGTATCGATCGCCTCTTTAACTTCCAATATATTACCGACGGCATTTCCGAGAGGCTCATCCATATCGGTTACCATGGCAACGACTTTCCTGCCGGCATCCGTGCCTATATCCTTCATGGCTTCGGCGAGTTTGCAAGCATCTTCCTCTTTTACCATGAAAGCGCCGCTTCCCGTCTTAACATCAAGAACGATGACATCAGCACCGGATGCAAGCTTCTTGCTCATTATTGAAGATGCGATAAGTGAGATATTATCTACGGTAGCCGTAACATCCCTTAAAGCATAGAGCTTTTTGTCGGCAGGCGCGATATCGCTTGTCTGTCCGGCTACTACGATCCCGATCTGTTTAGCCTGTTCTTTCATCTGCTCAGGGCTTAAGGACACAGAAAAGCCGGGAAAGCTTTCGAGCTTATCGATCGTACCTCCGGTATGACCGAGTCCTCTGCCGCTCATTTTTACGACTTTAACGCCGCAGGATGCGACCAGCGGAGCAAGTGCAAGCGTTGTTTTATCACCGACACCGCCGGAAGAATGTTTATCGACTTTAACACCTTCAATATCGGAAAGATCAAGAACATCGCCGCTGTCACGCATCTTAAGGGTGAGTGATACGGTCTCTTTCTTATCCATACCGTTAAAAAAGATCGCCATCATCATAGCCGACATCTGATAATCAGGTATTTCACCTTTTACATATCCGTCGATCATGAAGGAGATCTCTTCATCGGTAAGAGCGTTATTATCTCTTTTCTTTTTTATCAGATCATACATCCACATAATTTGTATTTGTCTCCGGGTCGGAAATGAGTTTGAAGGATCCGAAGCTTCCAGCAAATTTCTTGAAAGTGGAAAAACCGTAATCCTTAACGTTAAAATCGGGAACTCTTGTCGTAAGTTCTTTATTTAAAAGACCCATTTCTATCCTGTTCCCGTGGTCCTTGATGATAGAGAGCATCACCTGCTCAACATCGGTGTCTTTTCTCTGTGCACTTGATAAGGATAAGATATTGTTCTTTCGATGGAGCCTTATGCCTTTTAAGTGCTCGCAGAATGTGGAAAATTTGGAATATCCGTAGTTTCTGACGTCAAAATCGGGATATTTCTTTAAAAGACGGCTTCCGACTTCGCCTATATTGGTAAACGGTCTTCCGTCATCTTCATTTTCATCTAAGATCTCTAAGATGGCGCGTTCTATCTGATCGAGAGAACGGGCTCTCTTTCCTGATTCCTTTTTGTTTTCGGCACCTGAAATATTGTCTAAATAAATAAATCTGTCGCAGGCGCTTACAAATGCTTCGGGAGTCTTGCCTTCTCCCATACCGATGACATTTTTGCCGGCTTCCCTTAACCTTGAAGCAAGTCTCGTAAAATCCGAATCGCTCGTAACCAGACAAAATCCTTCCACATTATCTGTGTAAAGGATGTCCATGGCGTCTATTATCATAAATGAATCAGTGGCATTTTTGCCTTGAGTATAGGCGAATTGCTGCATTGGCTGAATGGAATTAGATAAAAGAACTGTCTTCCATTTATTGCTGTTAGACCTTGTCCAGTCTCCGTATATCCTTTTTATCGTGACGATACCGTATTTGGTAAGCTCCTCCAATATCTTGGTAACATATTCCGCCGAAACATTATCGGAATCTATCAAAAGCGCATAACGCTTATCTTTATCGCCCAATTCAAACCTCCGCAAAATAGGTCTTGCTCACATTCCTTTTAACAATCTGAACATCATCTTTGGAAAGATCGAGGCTGACCATGACCTGATCGGCAGTATCAACCTGCTGTGAATTGATGCAGAGAGTACAGAAATCGCCTGAGGAACCCATTAAGATCCTCTGCCATATACTCGGCTCATTCCATATCTCACAGTAAGATATCCTGTTACTCAGGAAAGCTCTTTCGATTGCTTTTTTGATACTGTCTTTTTTGATGATACAATATTCGATCTCATTGTGAACCTTGATATTCGAAAAATCGATCTCCATCATAATCCCCCTTTAAGAAAACAATGTGAACAATAATAAGATAATATTACCACACTATTTGGGAAAATAAAAGGGGTAAACCACAAAATTTAGTGGTTATTGAAGGATTATTTATGATAAGGTTCACCGGAGCTTATCTTAAAAGCTCTGTAGATCTGTTCGGTCAATATGAGCCTCATCAGCTGATAGGGAAAGGTGAACCTCGAAAACGAGAGGCTTTCATTGCACTTACTTGTCACCTCATCGGAAAAACCGTCCGATCCTCCGATCACAAAGGTGATATGACTTATACCCGAAACTTTAAGAGACTCTATCTTATCGGCAAAGGAGAGAGAATCATACTCTCTCCCTCCGATATTAAGTGCTATATCATAAGATCGTGCGTCCTTAGACAGTTCTTTTAAGATCGCTTTTGAATTAAGCTCCACATCATTTTCATCGTTTAATTCCCGTATCTTAAGATCAGTATAAGGAGTAAGACGCTTGGCATATTCGCTTATGGCGTCATTATAAAACTTTTCTTTTATCCTGCCTATGCAGATGATCGTTATCTTCATTACTTCGAAAGATATTCGTCAATTCCCTTTGCGGCAGCTTTTCCGGCTCCCATTGCAAGGATAACGGTAGCGGCACCTGTAACGGCATCTCCGCCGGCAAATACGCCTTCTTTCTCGGTCGCACCGTTTTCTTCATTGGCAACGATGCATTTCCACTTATTTGTGGTAAGGCCTTCAGTCGTCGAAGAAATAAGTGGATTGGGAGAAGTACCGAGTGCCATGATGACACAGTCAAGTTCCATCGTAAACTCGCTGTCTTTTATGACAACGGGACGTCTTCTTCCCGATTCGTCGGGCTCGCCTAATTCCATCCTTACGCATTTCATGCCGCTTACCCAGCCCTTTTCATCTTCGATGATCTCAACGGGATTGGTAAGAAGGTCGAAAATGATACCTTCTTCTTTTGCATGATGAACTTCTTCAACTCTGGCAGGAAGCTCTTCTTCACTTCTTC
>DMCJ01000115.1 GCA_003446735.1 Lachnospiraceae bacterium
TTCGTTCCCCAGATGCTCGTTTTATTCCTCTTACTTTCCATCCTCGAGGATGTCGGATATATGGCCAGGATAGCATTTATCATGGACAGGATATTCAGAAAATTCGGCCTTTCCGGTAAGAGCTTCATCCCTATGTTAGTCGGAACCGGATGCGGCGTTCCGGGTGTAATGGCATCTCGTACCATAGAAAATGAAAGAGACAGAAAAATGACGATCATGACCACGTGCTTTATTCCATGCGGCGCAAAGATGCCGATCATCGCGCTCTTTGCCGGCGCGCTCTTCGGAGGAAGCGGATTGGTTGCAACCAGCGCATACTTTATCGGTGTTGCCGCCATAGTAGTATCAGGTATCATGCTTAAGAAGACAAAGTTCTTTGCAGGAAAGCCCGCACCTTTCGTAATGGAGCTTCCCAAGTATCATGCGCCGAGCGCTTCAAACGTACTTCGTGCCACATGGGAAAGAGGCTGGTCCTTTATAAAGAGAGCAGGTACGGTAATCCTTCTTTCTTCCGTTATACTCTGGTTCTTACAGGGATTCGGCTTTGTAAACGGATCATTCGGTATGGTTGAAGATTCCGATGCTTCTATCCTTGCCGCAATAGGCGGAGTGATAGCATTTATCTTTACACCTCTCGGATTTGGCAACTGGCAGGCGACCGTTGCTACCATAACCGGTCTTATCGCAAAGGAAGAAGTAGTAAGTACTTTCGGTGTCCTTTATCCCGGAAACTTAACCCTCAATATCGGAAGAGCGTTTACACCTGTTTCGGCATATTCGTTCATGATATTCAACTTACTGTGCGCACCCTGCTTTGCAGCGATAGGTGCCATAAAAAGAGAGATGAACAATGCAAAATGGACATGGGGTGCCATCGGATATATGTGCGGCTTTGCCTATGTCGTATCGCTCATGGTTTATCAGTTCGGAAGAGTTTTCAGTTCTGAAGGCGTAAGCGTCGGTATCGTATTTGCGATCATCGCGCTTGCCGGTATCATCTATTTCCTTGTAAGAAAGAATAAATACGAGGAAACAGAGGAATGATATAGGAGAAAACATGAATCTTGTTTCGGTCATCGTGACTTTGGTCCTTATACTTATACTTTCTCTTGCCGCTTTATCGATAATAAAAGATAAAAAGGCAGGAAAGAAGAGCTGTGCCTGCGGCTGTAATAACTGCAGCGGATGCAGCGGATGCTCATCATTTAAAAAGGGTAAGTGAACTTGGATTGTATTATTCATTAAGCGGTTTAATACGAAAGTTCTCTCCATAATGATAAGGTTAATGTGAAGGATGCCTCCGGCTGAAAAAGTCGGGGGTGTCTTTCTTTTTTACCCCCTTGTTAATGTTTCTGATATAAGATAAAATACCATAGAAAGGAAACAGAAACGGAGGTATTTCTATGTGTGCAGTTAAAGCAAAGAACCCGATAATGCCGGGATTTTATCCCGATCCTTCCATTCTTGCACTTGGAGAGGATTTCTATCTGTGTAACTCAACGTTTTCATATTTTCCCGGTCTTCCGGTCATGCACAGCAAGGATCTTGTGCACTGGGAGCAGGCGGGTAATGTACTTGACCGTCATTCGCAGCTTCCGCTCGATAACGGAGGTCATTCCGACGGTTTATATGCACCTACGATAAGGTATCATGAAGGGAAATACTATGTTATCTGTACCAACATGACTATCGGTGGGAAGAATTTTGTCGTAGTAGCGGATAAGCCCGAAGGACCGTACAGCGAGCCTTATTATATAGACGATGCCGACGGGATAGATCCTTCGCTCTTTTTTGATGATGACGGAAAGTGCTATTATATCGGCACACATGAAAATCCCGACGGAGTTAAATATAACGGCGACTGGTTTATCTATATATGCGAGCTTGACTTAAATACCATGCAGCTTAAGGGTGAAAAGAAGAATGTATGGAACGGTGCTTTAAAAGGCTGTATATGGCCCGAAGGTCCTCATATCTATAAAGAGAACGGATATTATTACATCATGCATGCAGAGGGCGGTACAGGCCCCGAGCATTCGGAGATGATATGCAGGAGCAGGGATATTTTCGGACCTTATGAAAATAACCCCAAGAATCCGATCTTAACTCACCGCCACCTGGGTGTTGATTATCCCATTAAGTATGTCGGACACGGTGATCTTATTAAGACTGTAAATAATGAATGGTATATGGCAATGCTCGCGGTAAGACCCAAGGAAAGATATACGACTATGGGCCGTGAAACATTCCTTGCAAAGGTCACATGGGAAGAAGACTGGCCTGTTGTTAATCCCGGGATCGGAAAGCTGGAAGACGAGGTTCTTATCGATCTTCCCGAATGGGATCCCGAGAAAGACCCTGATTCCTATACTGTAAGATACGGCTTTAAGAATAAATATCCCGGAAGCGAGAGAGAATACGATCTTACAAAGATGAAGGAGCTTGGTGATGAATTCTTATTCTTAAGGAATTATCCCGCTGATATGTATAAATTATCCGATGAAGGTCTTATGCTTAAGGCCGGAAAGGATGATATAAGAGCATTAAGGAGTCCGTCCTATATAAGTATCAGGGTGCAGCATCATCATTTAAGGAGTGATGTCACCTTGAATGTAAGTTCTCTTAAAGATAACGAAACTGCCGGAATTATGCTCATGCAGTCCGATAAATACAATTTAAGGATCGTGGCAGGAAGAGATAAATGCTCTATGATCCTTTGTAAGGACGGTAAGGATGAGGTCGTTGGATCGTGCGACTTAAGTGATGTTAAAAAGGATGATGAAGTTACATTTTCACTTATGATAAACGACCTTAAAGCTGTTGGTACCGTATTTGACAAGGTGCTCGGAGAAGCCGATATAAGAAGTCTTTCTACAGAGGTTGCGGGGGGCTTTGTCGGATGTACGGTCGGATGCTATGCAAGTGCCAACGGCAGCGAATCCGATACATACGTTAAATTCAGATCATTAACATATAAGCCGCTTTAGGCAAAAAGGAGCGTTTCTTTCAAATGACCAAGAAGGAATTTAAGGATCTTCTGGATCAGAAAAAGATCATATATTTAGACGGAGCTACCGGTTCCAATCTCATGAAAGCCGGGATGCCGGCAGGAGTATGCCCCGAAAAATGGATACTTGATAACCCGGATGCCATCATTAACCTGCAGAAAGCATATGTGGATGCGGGAAGTGATATCGTATATGCTCCCACATTCGGGGGTAACAGGGTAAAGCTCGGGGAATACGGCCTTTCGGAGAGGATTAATGAGATAAATGCCGAGCTTGTCGGACTTTCAAAGAAAGCTGTTAATGGCAAGGCTTTTGTAGCCGGGGATCTTACCATGACCGGAAAGCAGTTAAAGCCGACCGGCCCTATGGAATTTGAAGAGCTTATAGATATCTATAAGGAGCAGATCTTAATTTTAGTAAAAGCCGGTGTTGATCTTCTGGTAGTAGAGACCATGATGAGCCTTCAGGAGACAAGGGCCTGCGCGATAGCTGCAATGGAAGAAGTTCCCGATATGGCGATAATGGCAACGCTCACATTTGAATCGGACGGAAGGACCCTCTTTGGGTCGGATCCCGCATCTGCTGCGATTGCCTTAGATGCGCTTAATGTTGATGCTATCGGTGTTAACTGTTCTACGGGGCCTATGGCGATGAGCAGGGTTGTAGCTAAGATGGCGGAATATACGGATAAGCCTCTTATAGCTAAACCAAATGCAGGACTTCCTTCGCTTGATGCAAACGGTAAGACTGTCTATGACATGGATGCGCCTTTATTTGCAAGCGAGATGGAAGAAGTCATAAAAGCCGGTGCGTCAATACTTGGCGGATGCTGCGGAACGGATCCTGATTTTATCAGACTCTTAAAAGAGAATGTCGATAAGAATGATCTTACCGTAAAGAGGGAAAAAGTGCGCGGCATGGGCAGGAGATTTTTATGTTCCGAAAGATCGGCATTTTCATTTACGCTTGATGACCGGTTCTTTATCGTAGGAGAGAGGATCAATCCTACGGGAAAGAAAAAGCTTCAGGCCGAGCTTAAGGAAGGAAGCTTGTCTTTGGTTGAGGAATATGCAATAGCCCAGGAAGAAAGCGGCGCTAAAGTTCTCGATATTAACATGGGCCTTGGTGGGATCGATGAAAAGCAGATGATGCTTGATGCGATCGAAGTCGTATCGGGAGTTACGAGCCTTCCTTTATGCCTTGATTCAAGCCATATAGATGTTCTTGAGGCGGGACTCAGGAGATATCCCGGAAGGGCTCTTATTAATTCGATCTCCTTAGAAAGCGTTAAGTTCAGACCTCTTCTTGAGATCGCAAAAAAATACGGGGCAATGTTCATCTTCCTTCCCTTAACGGATAAGGGACTTCCCGAAAATGAACAGGAAAGGGAGAAGAATATAGAAGATGCCCTTAAGATAATCTATGATGAATACGGATTTACCAATGAGGATGTCGTTATAGACGGACTTGTTGCCACGATCGCGGCGCAGAAAGACGCGGCAAAGGATACGTTAAGCACGATAGCATATTGCAGGAAGCATGATCTTCCGACTATATGCGGGCTTTCCAACATTTCCTTCGGACTTCCCGAAAGGATGAACGTAAATGCCGCCTTTCTTACGATGGCGATCTATAACGGGCTTACAATGGCGATAGCCAATCCCAATCAGGATATGCTCGTTAATGCTGCTTATTCGGCGGATATCCTTATGAATAAGCCCGAAAGCGATGAAGCCTATATAGAAAGAATGGCGATCGTTAAAGAAAAGCAGGAAGAAGAGCTTATTAAAAAAGCAAGAGAGCTTTCTGCATCAAAAGACGATCCCGGTAAAACGGAAGATCAAGGTGAAATAAAAAAATCATCAGGCGGCAGGGCGGGGAAAGATGAGATAAAGGACGAGATTTCCTTTGTCAGAGAAATGGTCGTAAAAGGCAAAAAGAAAGATACGCCTCTTGCGGTAGATAAGGCTTTAAAAGCCGGGTTTTCGCCCGAAGATATCTTAAATAAAGCATTGATGCCCGCGATAGATGAAGTCGGAGCATATTTTGACAGCGGTAAATACTTCCTTCCCCAGCTGATCGCCGGAGCTGAGGCCATGAAGAACGGCATAGCCGTTATAGAGCCGCTCCTTAAGAAAGACGAAGGAGGAGATGTGCTCCCGCCCGTTGTGCTTGCAACGGTAAAAGGTGATATCCACGATATAGGCAAGAATCTTGTGGGACTTATGCTTAAGAACAACGGATTCCCTGTCATAGACTTGGGAAAAGATGTGCCCTGTGATGATATCATAGATGCTGTCAAAAAGAACAAGGCAAAGATCGTTGCGCTTTCGGCCCTTATGACAACGACGATGCTCGAAATGAAAAAGGTCATTGATGAGCTTAAGGAACAGGGATTATCGGAAGATGTGAGAGTAATGGTCGGAGGAGCCTGCGTGACCGAAGATTATGCAAAAGAGATAGGCGCGGATGCATATTCATCCGATGCTGCCGATGCGGTAAGGGTCGCAAAGGAATTAAGCAAATAATAAAGATAATGCTTTGGCGCGTCGTTTCCGGCGCGCTTGTTTTTTTATTTGCTTTATGATAGAATATCTGATGTATGTGGATTTATAGGTAAATCCTCTATATAAGCACTTTTTACGGGAGATTAGCTATATGAACGGCGCTGAAGCCCTGGTTAAAAGCCTTGAAAAAGAAAATGTAAAAGTAGTCTTCGGATATCCCGGAGTCGCTATATGTCCTTTTTATGATGCGATCCTTGATTCCGAAGTTAATACCGTGCTCGTACGTACAGAGCAGAATGCGGCTCATGCCGCAAGCGGTTATGCGAGAGTCACCGATTCCGTCGGCGTCTGTGCCGTTACTTCCGGTCCCGGTGCGACCAACCTTATCACAGGTATCGCTACCGCATTTGCAGACTCTATTCCTTTAGTCTGCATCACGGGACAGGTTAACAGCGAGCTTTTAGGAAGCGATGTATTCCAGGAAGCCGATATTACCGGTGCTGTTGAGAGTTTTGTTAAATATTCATACCTTGTCCGCGATGCAAAGGACATACCCCGCATCGTTAAGGAGGCGTTTCATATCGCATCCACCGGCAGAAAAGGCCCTGTCCTTATCGATGTTCCGATCGATGTACAAAACAGCCAGATAAAGAGCTTTGATTATCCTAAGGAAGTTAATCTAAGGACATATAAGCCAACGGTTAAAGGCCATATCCAGCAGATAAAGAAGGCTGTAAGTGCCCTTTGCAAGGCAAAGAAGCCCATAATATGCGCCGGCGGCGGTGTCGCCCTTGCGGGTGCTACAGATGAGCTCAGGAAATTTGCCGAAAAGAACGGTATCCCCGTTGTTTCCACGATGATGGGTATAGGCGCGATGCCTACCAGACATCCTTTATACTTCGGTATGGTAGGTAATAACGGAAAGCCCTATGCCAACCGTGCGATGAACGAATCCGACCTGGTCCTTATGGTGGGCGCAAGAGTCGCAGACCGTGCTGTAAGCCAGCCCGATCTTGTGATGGATGAAAATACGACCCTTATCCATGTGGATGTCGATCCCGCTGAGATCGGCAAGAACATAGGTCCCAATATCCCCATCGTAGGTGATGTCCTTTCCGTATTTCAGGACCTTAACGATATGGAGATACGGGGCAATTATGAAGAATGGAAGGTCATCCTTAATACCTACAGACAGTCCATGGAGCCTAAGAGAAAGCTTATAAGCGGTTACGTGGATCCGGCATCCTTTATAAAGACCTTATCGGAAAAGATGGATGATGATGCCGTATATGTTGCCGACGTCGGACAGAATCAGATCTGGTCCTGTGCATATCATAT
>DMCJ01000080.1 GCA_003446735.1 Lachnospiraceae bacterium
CAGGATAACCAGGCATATGATAAATAAAAGGAGCATGACTCCGACACTTCCAAGGAGTCCCAAAAGGTCGTACATGGCTTTCCCCAAAAGCCCGCCGATAACGCCTCCTCCCGTATTTCCCGTCGAAGAAAACCTGTAATAATCGGATATCCTTGATCCAATGGAATCAACACCGGCCGTAAGAGTAAAAAAGATGCAGAAAAGGATAAAGGTTACGATCCCTGCCGCAAGCTTTATCATTGCCTGTTTACTCGTAAAATTCGATATGGCGAAATATACCGCGAAAAAGATGAGGACCGGCGCAACATAAGCCATGTTCCCGAATATACCGAACATGACGGATGAAAGAACATTGCCTAAGGAGCCGATTATATGAAAATTACACAAAAACAAAAGTATCGTAAGAGCTGCCGAGGTTATGAAGATTATCTCGTTTCTTAACTCAGTATTTGCGTTGTCATTTCTTTTTTCGGGCGCGGTATTTCTTTTTCTGCTCCTTTGAGGAGATCTTTTGCCCTTTTTGGAAGAACTCATTATATCTACCTGTCAAATTGATCCATGGGATCAGGCTCAATATCAAAAAACATAAGTGCTTCGGGGACATCTATATCATAATCCATTTCCTTTTTCTCATGCTTTTTGGGCATGGGAAGAGGATTTGATATAAATGATGTGTCCGAATTTAATAATTCATTATTTTCCATTATCATCTACCAGATCATCATTTAATAATTCATCCTGAATATGGTATCTGGGGCGATGCTTGACTTCCATGTATATCTTACCGATATACTGGCCGATAACACCGATCGCAACAAGCTGGACTCCGCCTAAAAACCATATCGATAAGATAAGGGATGTCCAACCGGGTACGGTATGACCGTAAAAGAATGAAACAAAAGCATAGATCGCCGCAAATATACTTAGTATGATTATCAGGATGCCGAGACTGGTTATTATCGATATTGGCTTTACCGAAAAAGATGTGATCCCGTTCCATGCAAGAGCGAGCATCTTTTTTAAGGGATATTTACTCTCCCCGGCTACCCTTTCCTTTCTCTCGTAATATACACAGTCCGTTTCAAGGCCTATAAGGGGCATGACGCCTCTTAAATAGAGGTTGACCTCGTGGTATTTTGAAAATTCGATAAGAGCTTTTTTGCTCATAAGGCGGAAATCCGCATGATTATAAACGGTCTTTACACCCATTACACTTAAAAGTTTGTAAAAGCTTTCAGCCGTGAAACGTTTAAAGAACGAATCCGATTTCCGGGAATTACGAACGCCGTAGACAATGTCCTTACCTTCGTTAAATTTATCAACCATCTCTTCGATAACGCCGGTATCATCCTGAAGATCCGCATCGATCGAGACCGAAAAGTCGGAAATATCCTTAACAAATAAAAGACCTGCGGTAAGAGCATACTGATGACCCACATTTCCGGCTAATTTAAGGCCGCAGATGCGGGGGTCCTTTTTGTGTTCACTCTCAATAAGATTCCATGTATTGTCCTTGCTTCCGTCATTAACGAATAAAATGAAACTGTCAGGTGAGATCTTTTCTTTTTTAACAAGATCATCAAGGACTTTTTTTAATTCCGATGATGAGATCTCAAGGACTTCTTCTTCGTTATAACAGGGGACAACAATAGATAATCTTTTCATCATCATTCATCCCAATTGTGATATACAGCCTGAACATCATCGCTCTCATCAAGGAGATCTAAGATCCTGTTAAGCTGTTTAACTGCTTCCTCATCGGTAAGTTCCACATAATTCTGAGGGATCATTGTAACTTCCGCGGATACGAATTTGATGCCTTCGCCTGATAATCCGTCATAAACTGCCCGGAAATCATCCGGAAGCGTGATTATCTCAAAGCTGTCTTCCTCTTCCGAGAAATCCTCTGCTCCGTTATCAAGTGCGAGCATCATAAGATCATCTGCTGACATATCGCATTCTTCTTTATCTACGATCAGCTGTCCCTTTTCATCAAACATAAATGAAACACATCCGGGAGTACCTATATTACCGCCTCCCTTTGAGAATGCCGCTCTTACATCGGCTGCAGTCCTGTTCTTGTTATCGGTAAGTGTCTCAACTATGATAGCGATACCGTTAGGGCCATAGCCTTCATATGTGATATGCTCGTAATTTACATTTCCGTCCTCACCGGAAGCTTTCTTGATACCGCGTTCTATGGTATCGTTGGGCATGTTGTTGGCTTTTGCCTTCGCGATGACCTGTGCGAGCTTAAAGTTATTGTTGGGATCGGGGCCGCCTTCTTTAACGGCAACTGCGATCTCTCGTCCAATGATGGTAAAGATCTTGCCTTTTGCGGCATCGTTTTTTTCTTTTTTATGCTTGATATTAGCAAACTTTGAATGTCCTGACATGACGCCTCCTTATTTACACATACACATAAAGATTATTTTATCAAATTTTCGGCTTTATTTCAAGTTTTAACGTATTTTCTGGGTACTCTCCTGCCTATATCACAGACAAGTTCATAGTTAAAGCGTCCGCTCATATCACCTAAAAATTCGGCGCTTATGAATTCGTCCCCGTCTTTTCCCATGAGTGTTACCTCATCATATTCCTTTACATCGGGTATATCTGTAACATCGACCATCATCTGATCCATGCATACTCTTCCGCATATCGGAGCTCTGTATCCGTGAATGAGCACATATCCCTTATTTGAAAGAGACCTCGGATAGCCGTCGCCGTAACCAACAGGGATCGTGGCGATACGTCTGTCCGAGTCTGCGACATAAGTTCCGCCGTAACTTATCGCGCTGCCTTTTTTGACTTCTTTGATATATACGATATGACTCTTTAATTCCATTAAAGGTTTAAGACCGTGAAGGGGAGCACTTACCTCATCTGAAGGACTTAATCCGTAAAGAGTTATCCCGGCTCTTACAAGGTCAAGGTGTGCTTCGGAAAATTCGAGTATCGCAGCGGAATTTGCAATATGTTTAACCGGGAAATATATGCCGGCTTTTTCGCATTTATCTATAAGAGACTTAAATCTTTCAAGCTGATCCTTTGCTTTTGATTTATCTACCTCATCGGCTCTTGCAAAATGCGAAAAGATGCCTTCGATCTTTATATGTTCATAGTTTTCGATACTCTTAATGAACTTAAATCCGTCTTCATCGCAGTTAACACCTATCCTGCCCATTCCTGTATCGACCTTGACATGGACGTGCGCGCTCTTACCTGCGTTTTGAGCCGCTTCATCTATCTTTATGAGCATATCTTCTTTAAATACGGCGATACGTACATCTTCTCTTATGAGTTCTTCATAAGCGTAAGGAAATACGTATCCCAGGATAAGGATGGGCTTTTTTAAATTTGCACGCCTTAATAATATCGCCTCTTCGGCAGTAGCCGTTGCATAGCCTTTTACATAGGGGATCTCTTCAAGTATCTTACCAAGCTCTACTGCTCCGTGTCCGTAAGCATCTGTCTTTATGACGCCGATCATCCCTCTGCAGTCATCCGAAAGACAGTCGTGCATGATCTCTAAATTAAGCTTTAAGTTGTCCGTGTTTATTACGGCACAGACCCTGCTCATCTCATTATTATCCATTACAGATTCTCCTTTAAAACTTCGGGAATAGAATTTGCTATATCAAGGGCCGTAAGCGAATACTCCGTCTTATCAATCGAAGCCATATCGCCGGCAAGACCGTGTATATAAACGCCAAGAGCGACTAAAAGGCCGCTTACACTTTCATATGCAAATAAACCGGCTAAGATCCCGGATAAGACATCGCCGCTTCCGGCGGTAGCCATGCCCGAATTCCCGGAAAGATTTATAAATCTCTCGCCTTCGGGTGTATATATTATCGTAGATGCCCCTTTTAAGATGATAAATGAAGACAGATCTTTGCACAGTTTAAGAGCAGCATCATTAAGCGTTTTTATATCACTGTCTTTATCAAGCCTGCTTATGCGGGAAAATTCGGCTTTATGCGGAGTTAATATAACGCCGCGTCCTTCTTTTCTTTTTTTCTTTGCATAAGTTATGAGTGCATTTTTGCATTCTTCGTCTTTTGCGATAAGATTTATGGCATCAGCATCAACTATAAGATCGGCATCGATATTGGAAAGCGTCCTTAAAAACAGTGCCTTTGCAAGTGAGCCCGTACCTATACCGGGGCCTATGAGTACGCAGTCACAGTCTTTTAGTTTTTTAAGACCTTCTTCAATCTCATTTACTTCCCGTTCGGTTATAGCCCTGCTTCCTTCGGATACCTTTCTGTCGTCGGTATAAGTAAATATAAGTGTCTCGGGAAGAGTCTTTAAGAGCGCTTCTTTATTAGACTCTTCGGTAAGAGCTTTTACATATCCGACGCCCATACTAAAGCAGGCTTTTGAAGCAAGGATAAGAGCTCCGCCAATCTCTTTTGAACCTGCGATCACACCGGCCCTTCCGTATGTGCCCTTGTGAGAATCTTTTTTTCTTACGGGAAGAAGCGTTTTTATATCACTCTTTTCAAGAAAATGAGTATTTGGTTTATTGGAACTGACCACTGTAAAACTTCGATCGATACCAATACCGTATTTGATGACTTTACCGCAGTATTCTCTTCCCGGATAAAGAAGATGTCCGAATTTATAAAAGCCGAAAGTAACGGTGATATCGGCTTTAAAACAGGCTCCCGTTATCTCGCCGGTATCGGAATTTATGCCGCTTGGGATATCGACGGCAATTTTAAGGCCCCTTATCTTATTCATAACTTCGATGGAATCCTTATATATACCGACGCATTCCCTGGTAAGTCCGATCCCGAATATGGCGTCGATGACAACGTCATATTCTCCCGAAGGAACATCGTATGAAACAGGTATCTTTAAATTATTTAATATATTAAGCTGGGTTTCATTTTCGTTTGAGAGCGGATGATCGTTTTTTAAAAGATGGACAAAGACCTCATATCCGTCTTCTTCAAGAAGCCTTGCAACGGCAAGGCCATCCCCGCCGTTATTTCCGACACCGCAGACGATAAGGACCCTTACATCTTTTTCCTCACTTACAGGAATTCTCTTTTTTACTTCCGCACAAACGCACAGAGCGGCTTTTTCCATAAGTACAACAGAGGGAATACCGGTATTTACCGTAGTCCCTCTGTCAGCACTCTTCATCAAAGATGCATCAACAACTCTTTCCATCAGTTATCCCCGCTATTGTCACTTTCGCTCCCGGCACTTTCGCCTGCCTTATTTTCGGCTGAGCTTTCAGCATTATTATCAGCCGGCTGTTCCTCTTTCTTTTTATCTGAGGATTTTTTTAACATCTGACCGGCAGGATCGTATTTCATATCGAACACTTCGATGACTTCAGGCCCGAATATATCATGCATATAGGAATAGAGTTCCTGGTTCATCCATTCCTTTTCCTGCTTTCTTACAACGTTTTTCTTAAGTTCGACCCTTATATTACTAATCCATTCGGCGATCTCGTTTATCTCGGCGGTATTATTTTCGATTATCTCATAGCATACTTCCATTGTAAGGAGCATGAGCCTGTGATTAACCTCATCTATCTGCTTCGGAAGATCAAGCAGCGCATCCTGCTTTTCATCCATCTTCTCGTTGCATTCTTCGATAAGGCGCTTATGTTCCGCCATTTCCTTATCGTTTAACATCTCTCCGTCTATACCGGAAACGATCTCGTCCATGAGCTTTTGCTTTAATTTTTTGATATCCTTTATATCATTATTAAGGCCGCCCTGTTTGCCGACAAGTTCCTTTAATTCGTCAGCCGTCTGCATTATCTCTTTATTCTGATTACGCTGAGTAAAAAGCCTGTGCCATTTATTGTCAAGTATAAGGACAGGATATTTTTTTCCCTGCAGCGCCTCTTTAAAAGCCTCTTCACCCTTTGCCATAATTGTCTCTCCTGTTGCAGTTATAAGAAAGTTTCATGAGACTGTCCGATAAATGAACATTTTCAACCAAAACCCCTTCGGGAACCGAAAGATCCACGTGGGCAAAGTTCCATATAGCCCTTATCCCGCAGGAAACGAGGAGCTCTGCGGTCTTTACGGCCGGACCCCTTGGTATGGTAAGTACTCCGATATCAATATCATTTTTCTTGATGAAATCTTCGACTTCGGAAAGAGGAAGGACCTTTATATCCCTTATCTTAGTGCCTATAATGCTCTCATCTATGTCAAATATGCCTTTTATAATAAATCCCCGCTTTTCGAAGTTCATATAATTGGCGATGGCTCTGCCTAAATTGCCGGCGCCGATTATAACGAGATTATGCTTTTTATCAAGGCCTAAGAGCTTGCCTATCTCATCCCGAAGAAACTCTACATTATAGCCGTATCCCTGCTGTCCGAAACCGCCGAAATGATTAAGATCCTGTCTTATCTGGGAAGCCGTGACTCCCATGATTATGGAAAGCTCCTTGGAACTTATCCTCTCAACGCCTTCATCGCAAAGATCTCCAAGATATCTGTAATACCTCGGAAGCCTGTCAATAACGGCTTTTGATATGTCTTTTTCGTCTTTTTCTTCTTTAAGATCCATCATATTTAAATTTTACCGCAAGTTAAAGATTTGTCAATTGAAGATTTGCCTCTTCCCACTCGTTGTATGCAGTTAACAGGCGCTCCTCTTTTACCTCTTTTTCCTTTGAAAGTTCGTTTAACTTACAAACATCGCGGCACACATCGGGGTGAGCCATTTTTTCATCGATCTCTTCGATGCCTTTTTCCAGTTTATCGATCTCTTCCTCTAAGGTTTTTACGGTATTTTCAAGCTTTTTCCTCTTCGCTTTTTCTTCCTTTTGAGCCTGATAATCATTCTTTCCACGATCATCTTCATCTTGTTTTAAGATAACCGTATCGGTAATATTGCTTTTTACTTCAGAACTATCCTTATTTACCGGATCTATCGCATATACAGTATCTCTTTTTTCAATGTAATGATCATAATCACCTAAGAATTCATATATCCTTTTATCCTTTAATTCGATGATCCTGTGCGCAGTCCTGTTTATGAAATACCTGTCGTGACTTACATAAAGCACAGTCCCCTCATAGGCATTTAATGCATCTTCAAGTACCTCGGAACTCTTAAAATCCAAATGGTTCGTAGGCTCATCGAGTATAAGGAAATTGGCATCGGAAAGCATGAGTTTTGCAAGCGAGACCTTGCCTCGTTCACCGCCCGATAAAGAACCTATCTTTGTAAATACCGTATCGCCCTTAAACAAAAAGGCGGCGAGCATGTTTCTGATCTTAGTCCCTGTAAGAAAAGGATAGGCATCGGATATCTCGTCAAATATGCTCTTTTCATTGGAAAGGACCTGGTGTTCCTGATCATAATATCCGATCATGACATTAGTACCGGGGCGGATTCTTCCGTCGTCTAAAGAAAGATCACCGTTTATGAGCTTAAGGATAGTGGATTTAC
>DMCJ01000146.1 GCA_003446735.1 Lachnospiraceae bacterium
TTGCCTCATTCCACTCCTCATCCTGGGCAAATTCCTGTCCCATAAATAACAGCTTCTTGCCGGAGTGCGTGAACATATATGCATATCCTGCCCTCAGATTCGCAAATTTATCAACATAGAAACCGGGCATCTTCTTTAACATGGAACACTTCAGATGAACGACCTCATCATGTGAAAGCGGGAGGATGTAATTCTCACTGGCATTGTAGCTCATCGCAAAAGTCATATTGTAATGAGCGCCCTTTCTGAAGAAGGGATCTAACTTCATATATTCGCAGAAATCGTGCATCCATCCCATATTCCACTTAAACGTGAATCCGAGACCGCCTTCTTTAACGTCTCCCGTGACCATGGGCCAGGCCGTTGATTCCTCTGCTATCATGAGCGTTCCGGGATAACGCTGACGCATCATGCTGTTTAAGTGCTTGAAGAACTCTATCGCATCTAAATTCTTATTGTTGCCGTATTCATTGGGAAGCCACTCTCCGTCTTTCTTTCCGTAATCCAGATAAAGCATGGAGGCAACCGCATCTACTCTGAGACCGTCAACATGGAACTTATCGACCCAGAACATGGCATTTGCTATAAGGAAATTCCTTACCTCATTCTTTGCATAATTAAATATCTTGGTTCCCCAGTCGGGATGCTCTCCTCTCCTGGGATCGGGATGCTCATAAAGACAGGTTCCGTCAAAATTGGCAAGTCCGAACTCGTCTCTCGGGAAATGAGCGGGAACCCAATCAAGGATGACTCCGATCTTGTTCTTATGAAGCTTATTAACCAGATACATGAAATCTTCCGGACTTCCGTATCTGGATGTGGGAGCATAATACCCCGTTACCTGATAACCCCAGGAGCCGTCAAAGGGATGTTCGGCAATACCCATGAGCTCGATATGGGTATAATGCATCTCCTTGAGGTAATCCGTTATCCTGTCGGCAAATTCTCTGTAATTATAGAATCCTGCCGCATCGGGCTCGGGATGTCTCATCCAGGATCCGATATGGCATTCGTATATCGCGATAGGTTCCTTATACCAATCCTTTACCTGCTTCTCGTTCATCCACTCATCGTCATTCCATTTAAAGCGATTGAGCTCGGTGACTATAGATGCGTTTCCGGGACGAAGTTCCATATAGTTGCCGTAAGGATCGGCCTTATATATCTTTTCTCCGGACTTTGTGGTGATCACAAATTTATACAGATCTCCCTCTTTTACTCCGGGAACAAATCTGGCATAAATACCGCCCTCGCTGAGTCTCTCCATCTCATACTGGTATATATCCCAGTCGTTGAAACTTCCGGCCACGTTCACATATTGCGCATTGGGTGCCCAGACCGCGAAGTATACTCCCTCTTCTCCGAAAACAGATGTGAGATGTGCTCCCAGCTTGTCATAGATCTCGTAGTGCGAACCCTGCCCAAAAACAAACTGATCTGCCTCCGTCAAAAATAGGGGATTGATGTCTTCTTTTTTCTTTGCCATACCGTCCGTCTCCTGTAATTATTTTAGAAAATCCTTCTCTCTTAATACAACCATGTCGTTGGTGTCATATCTCTTTGAAAGAATGACATCCATAAAGTGCCCCACATTCCTCTTCTCGGAACGTTTTATTGCTTCATCTATTATCTCTCTTACCTCATCAACCGTAACGGTGTGATCGCTGGTCTGCATTTCGGAAATCCTTGTATAAAGCGCGAGTGTACCCATTTCATCTATGGAGAACTCTCTCTCATTTGCATATTCTTTTCCGAAGCTTACAAGTCCGTTATTATCAAGCGTCTCGATATCTACCTCAAGATCAAATGCTCTTTTAGGCGCGGCGGGATTCGAGAACAGCAGATCCATATCCTTTTTTGTATCCTCCATTATTATGAGGACTTCGGGAGATGCCGGATTATTGATATAATCATTTAACGCATAAACTGTCATATCATTCATCGATCCGGCCTCATCAATGATAAGTGCACCGCCTTCGACCGTTTTTAATGTATCAGCAACCCCTTTACTGTTTAAAAGGTCTCCGGATATCTTTGCCACCTTGCCGGAAAATCCGGGTTTGTTCGCGGAAATGATCTTGATGAAACTCTTAGCCGCATCTAATGTGCCTGTTCCCTTTTCACCGGTTATCCTTATATTACCCACTGAAGGAACCATACTCATATTATCGATAGTCTTCGCGATCTGCTCCTGTATCTCCTTGGTCGTCGCGATATCGGAGAACATCTCCTTCTCCTCTTTGGAAAGAGCCCTCTTTCCATCGGATCCGACCGGAGGTTTTCTCTGCATAACAGGCTGCTCCGTAGCTAATTCCTCTAAAGGACCGGACAGATCCTGTATGATGAAACCGGTATTTCCTTCTGCCGGAGGCTTGGTATTTCCTATATCAAATTCACCGAGAGCATTTACCAGATCCTGTGTACTTGCCTTCTTTTTCTGTTCATTCTGAGCAGCCTTCATCGCTGCGACAGCCTCTGCTGCCGATGTGGGACGATAAGATTCGGATGTCGCCGTTTCCATGATATCCCTTATCTCGGCAGTCGACATTCTGTGAACGGCACTTTCTTTCTCCGATGCTTTTTCTTCTAAGGATCCTTTGCCCACATCTTCTGTGCTTTCGGATCCTTCAGCCTCGACATCCTCCGATGCTTCTTCTTTCCCGGCCTGCTCATTCTTAGGCTTTAATGCATCATATATTGACGCCGGCTTACTTGCAGGCTCATTATCCTCTTTGGGTCTTAACTGATCATATATGGATTTCGGCTTCTCTTCGGAGCTTTCATCTCCTCTTTCATCCTTCGGTCTTAACGCATCATATATGGACTTCGGTTTCTCTTCCTGACTCTCAGAGCCTCTTTCATCTTTAGGTCTTAATGCATCATAAATGGAGGCCGGCCTGTTTTCTCCGCCTGCAGCGTTTTCCTCACGCTCTTTTTCCTCTTCATCATCTTCCGCTATTGCATCTAAGACAAGTTTTTCAAGCTCCTCTGTACTGGATCCGGGTACCGGCTTTTCCTCAACAGCCCCTTCTCTTTCATTCTTTTCCTTAATGGATGCCATTATGATGCCCGTATCCCCGGGTAATGCGGACCCGGACTCTTCAGACTGGGACTCTTCAGACTGGGGCTCTTCAGGCTGAGACTCTTCTACTGAAACTTTAGCG
>DMCJ01000095.1 GCA_003446735.1 Lachnospiraceae bacterium
ATCATTGATGATACACCGGAAGCTGTTATTTTGTCAGGCTTCGATCCCATAAGGAGAGAGGTAGCGCGTATTGCCCTTGAAAAGCTCATAGTTGACGGGCGTATTCATCCCGCGAAGATAGAAGAGATGGTAGACAAGGCGCAGCGCGAAGTTAATGCGACCATTAAGGAAGCCGGCGAAAATGCCGTGCTTGAGGTTGGTGTACACGGTATCCATCCCGAGCTTGTAAAATTACTCGGAAAGATGAAATATCGTACAAGCTACGGACAGAATGTCCTTAAACATTCGATCGAAGTAGCGCAGCTGTCAGGGCTTTTAGCCGCAGAATTGGGGTTAGATGTCAGGGTAGCCAAAAGAGCAGGACTTCTTCATGATATCGGCAAGGCTGTCGATCATGAGATGGAAGGCTCACATGTACAACTGGGTACGGAATTATGCAGGAAATATAAGGAATCCGCTACTGTTATCAATGCAGTAGAGGCTCATCATGGTGATGTGGAGCCCCAGACCCTTATCGCTTGTATAGTTCAGGCGTCGGATGCCATTTCGGCAGCAAGACCCGGTGCTCGCAGAGAAACTTTAGAAACATATACAACAAGACTCAGACAATTGGAAGACATCGCCAACAGCTTTAAGGGCGTTGATAAATCTTTTGCTATTCAGGCCGGTAGAGAGATTCGTGTTATGGTAGTTCCGGAGCAGGTTACGGACGAAGACATGATCATCATGGCAAGGGAGATAAGCAAGCGAGTTGAAAGCGAACTTGAATATCCCGGTCAGATCAAAGTCAACGTGATCCGTGAATCAAGAGCGGTAGATTACGCAAAGTGATCCGCGAATATTAAACTGCTTTCAAAGGGGAAGGCGCATACGCGCACTCCCCTTTTTTTGCGCGATAAAGTTGTTAAGCGCGTGCCATGCTAGCGTGGCTCACGTTGCCGGCAAATCGTGTCATGTTTGGATGGTCACGTTGACGTAAATGCGTGCCATGCTTGCATGAGCACGCATTTACGTCTAACGTGAATCATGCTTGCATGAACACGCTTTTGACGTCTAACGTGAATCATGTTTTACATGATCACGCATTGGCGGCTAACGTGAACTGTTTTACATGATCACGCATTTTCGGCTGACAGGAATCATGTAAACATGGCACGCATTTGACGGCTAACGCGACATCGGGCAGCAAGCTGCCCGATGTCGTCAACACCCATCCCCCGCCAGCCCCTTGCGAATAATCAAATGATGATGTAAAATTATTTCGGATATTTAAATCTATGATCTGGAGGACTTTAAAATGAAAGCATATAAGGATATGTCCAAAGAGGAACTTAAGGAAGAAGTCTTTAAACTTAAGGCTCAATATGAAGATGCCAAAGGCAAGGGCTTAAAGCTTAATATGGCACGCGGTCTTCCGAGTGAAGAACAGCTTGACATGGAAGCTGACTTTTTCGATACATTAAATCCTAAATCTGACTTTTTCTCTGAGGCAGGGATCGACTGCAGAAATTACGGTGAGCTTACCGGTATACGTGAAGCAAGAGTTCTTATGGCGGACATGATGGAAGTAAGTCCTGAGGAGATCATAGTATTCGGTAATTCGAGTCTTAATATAATGTATGATACCGTTGCAAGATCCATGATGTTCGGAGTCCTTGGGTCCACACCCTGGTGTAAGCTTGATGAGGTCAAGTTCTTATGCCCGGTTCCCGGATATGACAGGCATTTTGCGATAACAGAGCAATTTGGAATAAAGATGATAAATATCCCTCTTAATGAGGACGGCCCCGATATGGATATGGTCGAAGAATATGTAAATAATGATCCTTCGGTAAAGGGTATATGGTGCGTTCCCAAATATTCCAATCCCACGGGTATAACATATTCCGACGAGACGGTAAGGAGATTTGCCGCATTAAAGCCTGCCGCGCAGGATTTCAGGATCTACTGGGACAATGCTTATACTATCCATCATTTATATAACGGAAAGGAAGATAAGCTCCTTGAGATCTTAAGCGAATGTAAAAAGGCCGGAAATCCCAATCTTGTATGGAAATTCTGCTCTACTTCAAAGGTAACATTCCCCGGATCCGGTATTGCAGCACTTTCCGCATCCGAAGAAAACTTAGAATATGTAAAGCAGATAATAAAGATACAGACGATAGGGCATGATAAATTAAATCAGCTGCGTCATGTCAGATATTTTAAGAACATAGACGGAATGCATGAGCATATGAAAAAGCATGCGGAAATAATAAGGCCCAAGTTTGAACTTGTTATAAAAAGGCTTGATGAGGAATTGTCGGGACTTGAGATAGGAAAGTGGACTAAGCCGAACGGAGGTTATTTCGTATCTTTTGATGCGCTAAACGGATGCGCAAAGAAGATCGTCGGTATGTGTAAGGATGCAGGTGTTACGCTTACGGGTGCCGGAGCTACATATCCTTATAAGAATGATCCTGATGACTCAAATATCCGTATCGCACCTACATTCCCGCCCATAGATGAGCTTGCTCAGGCGCTTGATATATTTACCCTGTGCGTAAAGCTTGTAAGTGCGGAGAAAATGCTTAAAGGCTGAGAATATCATATTTGGATGGCAAAAATGGAAGATAACGAATTTGAAAGGCTTGAGAGAAAGCTTGTTTATAAGGGAAAGATAATAGATTTTTACGAAGATACCGTTAAGATCCCCAACGGAAATATAGCAAAATGGGATTTTATCGGGCATAAAGGCGCTGCAGCGGTCCTCCCCGTACTTAAGGACGGAAGGATACTCATGGTAAAGCAGTATAGGAATGCATTAGATAGATATACGCTTGAGATACCTGCCGGCGGAAGGGACAGCCTGGATGAAGACTATGCTGTCTGCGCCGCAAGGGAGCTTAAAGAGGAAACGGGATTTAAATGCGATGTAAATGATCTTACCTTTCTTATAAGGATAAGGACTACCGTAGCCTTCTGTAATGAGAGGATAGATGTATTTATCGCCAGAAACTTAGATCATGCCGGAAGCCAGCATCTTGACGAGGATGAATTCATAAATGTGATCCCCTGTACGAGAGAAGAGCTCACCGAAAAGATTTATTCGGGACAGATCGAAGACGGAAAGACGATATCCAGTCTCATGGCATATTTTAACGGACTTGATACAGGGAGGTTTTGACCAAAGTCCTTAAATTGATATTTTGTCTGACAATAATTAATATTTTGACTATTTGTTTACAATAATTGTTTTGACCGGTTTGGATTATGTAATCTATAATCGGTCAAATTTTTTTAAAAAATTTTTTCTTATGTAAAACAACAAAATGTTGAAACAAGTTTACAATAACTTCATAGATATTGTTAAAAAACCATCAGAAGCCCCGAAAATGCCCATTTTTAGGCAAAAATACCGTTTGCAATTTTAAAATAAATTTAGTACAATGGTCAATAGATTGACATAAGTGCAATCATGAGGGAGGATAAATTCAGTTGATGGAACAAGATCTTGAACAGTTTATGCAATATTTACATAATGTAAAGCATACTTCTGAGAACACAGAGCTTTCCTATCGAAGGGACCTGAAAAAGGTTGTAAACTTCCTGTCGGCGAGGGGATTAACCGATGCGGTCAATGTAAAAGAGAGCGATCTTAAGGCTTATATCGACTCTATGTCTGAGCAGGGCTTTAAGGCTGCCACAATATCCAGGAATATCGCAAGCATAAAAGCCTTCTTTCATTTTCTTCATGAAGAAGGAGTGGTCACAAAGGATGTTTCCGATTCGCTTAAGGCTCCCAAGATCGAGAAGAAGATCCCGGAGATACTTACCGTAGATGAGGTTAACCGTCTTCTTGACCAGCCTTCGGGAAATTCGCCCAAGGAGATAAGGGATAAGGCCATGTTAGAGCTTTTATATGCGACAGGTATAAGAGTGACCGAGCTTATCACATTAAAAGTAAGTGAAGTCAATCTTCCCATGAGCTTTATCGTATGCAAGGATGCTCATAAGGAAAGAGTCATACCTTTTGGACAGGCTGCGAAGGTTGCGGTCGTAAAGTATCTGACCGAAGCCAGGAACATAATGGTGGAAGATAAGACATCGGATGTGCTTTTTGCGAACTGCTCCGGAAGCCCGATGAGTCGTCAGGGATTCTGGAAGATAATAAAGTATTACGCAAAGAAGGCAAATATCACTGCTGATATAACACCTCATACCCTGCGTCATTCATTTGCGGCTCATCTTGTCGAGAATGGAGCAGATCTTCGCAGCGTACAGGAGATGCTCGGTCATTCCGATGTTTCCACGACGCAGATATATGCCAACATGAACCACAATCGCCTTCGCGAGGTATATGCGAAGTCGCATCCCAGACGATAGTTTGGGGTTTGACCATAATAATGAAAAAAAGACGGGCCACCCCGTCTTTTTTATGCCAATGTGACAGGGGGCAGGTCCCGTGTCACATTTAGCGGAGAGATAAATGCCTTATACGAGTGCTGAGACAAAAAGAACACTTACATATTTTTTCATCGCGATCATAGGGGCGATCTTTTTTGGCATGTTACCGCTTAAGTATTTTTATACTACTGACATGTCGATGTTTGTGTGGTGCGGTATTATCATCGCATGGTTGTTCTCGGTAAATAAAAGAGTGCTCCAAAGAGATCTTCGTATCTACATAGGCTTAAGTGCGATATGTATGATCGCTCTTTTTGTTCTTAGGAGCTTAAGATATACGATTTCTGATGTCGGACTCTATCCCGCGGCGGAAAGAACGTTACGATATTCATATTATGTTCCTGTCGTATTCCTTACCATTCTTCTTATGATGGCTGCCAGAGGGGTTATAAGATACGGTAAGAAACCTTCTTTTAATGACAGACTCATAAATATTTCCCTTATTATCTATGCAGTTATAATGTCGGTCTTTGTAATGACCAACGATATCCATCGTTTACTCTTTGATTATAAATATGTTGACGGGGAATTTAAGATGAATGGTTACGGTGTTTTGTTCTGGATCTTTGTTGTAACCGTATCATCGCTCATTCTCGTGTCATTTATAAAGCTTTTGATATATTGTTATGCATCAGCCAGCAGAAAATATATGCATATCCCCATAATTGTTGCTGTTTTCTGTTCTTTGCTTTTTATCATCTATTTCATAAACGGTTCGTCTTCACCCGAGATATTCGGAATGAGGATATATAAGCTTCAGGACGTTTATGCGCTTCTTTTCCTTGGCCTTTGGGAGTCATATATCTATATCGGGATCATCCCTTCAAATACCGATATGGATACGTTGTTTTCGATACCGCTTTCGGATTACGGTATTACCAACGGGGAAAGTATAATAGTTAATTCCCGGGGCGCACAGATAAAGTATGATGCCAGATTAAAGGAAATGAAGTCGCTGCTTAAGGAAAACGGTGATTTTGATACCAATCTGTTTAAAGCAATGCTCATATGTGCCTATGTAAAAAGAAGCTTAAACCTTTCAATCGTGGCCTATGAGAATAACACAGTCTCACTTTCCGAGTTTTATTTTACCTTAAGGGAGAGCATTAATCTCTTAAACGAACAGGGGATAAAGGCTTTTGTTTCAAATAGCGGAAATGAGATGATAAATGCCGGGTGGATCCTTTTTACCTATGATTTCTTTGAAGAGATCATAGAACAGACACTTTTTGATCTGAAAACACTCTATGTTCATTACAACACATCTGAAGGTTTTTATTTCAGGATCCTTATGGAATGCGATAAAGAGGTCGATCTTTCGTTCGTAAACCAGAAAAGGCTTTTGGCGTTAAACGGAGAGATGTTTACGGATAAAGACAGCGACGGACTTGTGTTCGGGCTTAATTTTAAGGAGGGCGCGGCATGATCGTATTTGCTACCGTTTCAGTCCTTATATCAATAAGCGATCTTATCGCCTGCTTCTATTTTCAAAGAAAATGGATAAGAAAGGCATTTAGCAGCGCTCTTTTATTTGTCAGTTACATGTTTTTCAGGGATATCAAGCTATATAAGATAGATCCGCTTTTCGGAAAAACGTATCTTAATGTGACCGTTTTTTTGCTGTTTGTTTTTTCGGTGATAATTATTATTGAAAATATTAAAGCGCCCGGGAGGAAAAGTCTTATGGGAAGCTTTATTGAAAGAGCAGAGGGAAGACATTTACTTGACACAAAGATATTGATACATGATTCCCTGGGTGGGATACTTATATATGCAAGGCGATACCTTAATGAAAAAAGAGAAGGTGTTATAGGGGAGATAAACAAGGAAGAACTCATAAACAGATGGGAAGCTGCAATAACCATGCTTGAAAGTGAAGATGAGGAAGAAAGGCAACTTAATTATAAATATGCGTTTAAGACCGCTAAAATGCTGGGTCTTAAACTAAGTGTCAGTGGGGCGCTTCCGAAAAATGAAAGATTTATCCCGGTTGTTTCACAGGGTATAACGGCAGCCCTTACAAATGCAGCATATCATTCAAAAGCTGATGAGGTTTTTGTCAACGTGCAGGATGACCCGAGCCTGTTAATTGAGATATTTGATAACGGAAACGAGGATGATGTTTTGATAAAGGAAAGCGGAGGCCTTTTAAACTTAAGGAAAAAGGTTGAGCTTACCGGTGGCAGGATGGAGATCACTAAGGATAATAAGATAAGGATAAGCTTATGAATACAAAAGTGCTTGTTGTAGATGATGAAAAGACATCAAGAAATCTGTTCGAAATGATAATAAAAGAGTCGGAACGATACAGACTTTCCGGGGCGATTTCGAGTGCTTCGGATGTTGTTGGGTATATTAAGAAAAATCCGACGGATCTTATCTTAATGGATATAGTCATGCGTGATGGTTCTAACGGGATAAGAGCTACACAAAAGGTTAAGCTCTCTTATCCGAACATAAAAGTTATCATAGTGACCAATACCGCAGATCCAAAGCATATAAAGCTTGCCCGCGAAGCCGGGGCTGACAGCTTCTGGTATAAAGAGGTTGGAGAAGAGCCGGTCCTTGATCTTATGGACAGGACAATGGCAGGAGAGCAGATATTCCCGGATACTACGCCGGAGTTGCTTTTGGGAAATGCGCCCACTACGAGCTTTACGGAGCGTGAGATCGATGTGATGCGTGAACTTGCAGGGGGATTGTCCAATAAAGAGATCGGAGAGAAGCTTTCGATAAGTGAGGAGACAGTCAAGGGATATATAAAGACTCTGCTTGATAAGACGGGGTATTCGAACCGTACGGAGCTTGCTATAAATGCAGTCCTCTATAAAGTGGTTGTTGCCGAGTAAATGTGACACGGTACCAGGCACCGTGTCACATTCGTGTTACATCAGCTCAGTTCTGCGATGTCATAGACAAGTTTCTCGGAATCTTCCCAACCAAGGCAGGGATCCGTGATCGACTTTCCGTATACGCCTTCGCCGATCTTCTGAGAGCCTTCTTCGATATAGCTTTCTATCATGACTCCCTTAACAAAACCGTGGATATCGGGATTTATCTTTCTTGAATGCAAAACTTCCTTAACGATGCGGATCTGCTGTTTAAACTGTTTTCCGGAGTTGTTGTGGTTTGCATCTATAACTACGGCAGGATTGATAAGATCCATCTCGTTATACATCTCATAAAGGCGGTTAAGATCCTCATAATGATAGTTCGGGAAATTGCGTCCGTACTGGTTAACGCTTCCGCGAAGAATGGTATGGGCAAGAGAATTTCCGTCTGTTTTAACCTCCCAGTTCCTGTATATGAATTCGTGGGGATGCTGGGCAGCGTAGACTGAGTTAAGCATAACGGAAAGATCTCCGGAAGTAGGGTTCTTCATTCCGCTTGCCACATCAAAGCCGCTCGTAACAAGGCGGTGCTGCTGATCCTCAACACTTCTTGCACCTATGGCAACGTAAGATAAAAGGTCATGGACATAGCGCCAGTTCTCGGGATAGAGCATCTCGTCGGCAGCCGTAAGTCCTGTTTCCTCCATGACGCGCATATGAAGCTTTCTTACAGCGATCAGTCCCTCTAAAAGATTGGGCTTTTTCTCGGGATCGGGCTGGTGGATATAGCCCTTATAGCCTGCGCCTGTAGTACGGGGCTTGTTTGTATATATACGGGGGATAAGGATCAGCTTATCCTTTACCTTATCGTATATACCGGCAAGTCGGTTTACATAATCACATACAGAGTCCTCGTTGTCGGCGCTGCAGGGTCCGATTATAACAAGGAATTTGTTGCTTTCTCCGCGGATGACCGCAGATATCTCTTCATCACGCTTTTTCTTAAGCTCCACAAGGTCGTGGGAAAGAGGATACTGATCCCTGATCTCGTTTGGAGTGGGAAGTTTCTGTAAAAATGCGAAAGCCATCGATATAATCTCCTGTATCTTAAGTATATGCCGATCGGATCGGTCATTTCATCTGTTTTGTAAAACAAATATAAATATAGCATAAAAGCGTTAAATTTGGAAGAGTTATATTTCACGGTTTTTCCATATCTAAGCAAAACTTTATCCGGTGGTTTTTTTGATCCCGGTATGATAAAATCTTATTATGTTTCTTTCTACTATATGCTATATCGAAAAAGATGATAAATATCTGATGCTCCTTCGTAACAAGAAGAAAAATGACATGAATGAAGGAAAGTATCTGGGTGTCGGCGGCAAATTCGAACCGGGTGAAAGTCCCGAAGAATGTATATGCCGCGAAGTTTTTGAAGAGACCGGACTTACCCTTACTTCCTATCTCATGCGCGGAGTCATGAGTTTTTCTTCCGTCGGTTATGAAGATGAGTATATATTTGTATTTACCGCGGACGGATTTACGGGTGAGCTTACCGATTGTAACGAAGGGGAACTTAAATGGGTGGAAAAAGACAGGATCCTTTCGCTTAACCTCTGGGAAGGAGACAAGACGTTTTTAAAAATGCTCATAGACGGGGTACCTTTCTTTTCGATGAAGGTATCATATGACAAAGATGAGCTTAAAGAGATCACGGTTTATACACCGGATAAAAAGGAGAAGACATGATTAAGGCTGACTTTCACATGCATTCGTATTTTTCGGGAGATTCTACGGAACCGACCGAGAACATGATCGCCTATTCAATTAAAAAGGGACTTGAGCATATATGCTTTACCGAGCATATGGATTACGATTTTCCCTATGAGACATGCGACGGGATGACACCGTGGATATTTGATCTTAATGTGGATTCATACCTTTACGAGCTTATTAAGCTTAGGGAAGCATATAAAGGCAAGATGGATATCGGCTTCGGAATAGAGATAGGCATGCTTGATTCCTGCCTTGATAAGAATAAAAAGCTCATAAATGATTACGATTTTGATTTCGTTATCGCTTCCTCGCATATCTGCGATAATATGGACCCCTGGTATCCGAGGTTCTGGGAGATCCATGATCATAAGGAAGCAATAAGGCTCTATTTCGAGGACGAGCTTCGTTTTATTAATACATATGATGATTACGATGTATACGGGCATCTTGATTACATTACAAGATATATTCCGGCAAAGGGGAAAAATACCGAAAGCCCATATGAATATGAGGATTTTAAGGATATCATCGATGAAGTTCTTAAAGCCATCATCAAAAACGGAAAGGGCATAGAGATAAACACATCCGGTCTTCGTCCCGAAAGGGCTTGTCCTGCGTCAAATCCGATACCGGAGATAGTTAAGCGCTATAAGGAACTCGGCGGTGAGATAATAACCGTCGGAGCCGATGCACATAAGGCCGAGCATGTGGCATATGAATTTGATAAAGCCGAGGAGATCCTTAGGGCCGCCGGATTTAAAGGATATCATATATTTAAAAAGAGAAAGCCTTATTTTAAGGAGTTTTAAAGCCGGAGGTATATGTGAGGAAAAGATCGGGAAAGATAAAACTTATCATAAGCCTGTTTACCTTTGCTTTGATCTTTGTTTTAAGCAGTACGTGCGTCAGAGCAGATATGGGACCGAAGCCTTCGATCACGCTTACTGTGATAAACGAAGGAGATAGCGGCAATTATTATGTAGCGCTTCTTGAAAAACGTGACGGGGTTTTGGATGAAGAAAGTAAGTTAAAGCTTGACAAAGAGGTAAACGAAGAAAACGTAGAAGAATATCTTAAGGCTTTTCGATATGATGGCTGGTGCTTTCATAAAACACCGGTGGGTGGATATCTCTTTGAGAAAAATGAGGACGGCATATATGATTTTATCTATATGGTGCCTAATCCTTTCAGGGTCGTACTCATTGATCAGTACGGAAATGTTCATGTAAGCAAAGTCATGACTAAAAAAGAATATAATGCCGACTGCATTTACGATGTAAAGACGGGAGATGTAAGTGAGCAGTATGAGGATAAGGTGGCAAAGAGGATCGTCTATATAGCAGTCTGTTATATATTTACGCTGATAACGGAGTTTGTTATCCTTTTGGTATTCGGCTATCCACTTATAAAAAAGAATATCTTAAGCTTTTTCATTGTAAATACAATAACAAACTTAACATACAGCAGCGCGCTCATGAGCCTGATGCCGGGTGGTCTGGCAATATTATTTTTGTTTTTCATTGCGGAGATCATCATAGTGATCGTAGAAGCGATCGTATATATCCTTACGCTTGTAAATAAAGAGGGGGAACATCCCCGCTTAAGAAGTTTCTTTTATGCCGTAACGGCAAATATCGTAAGTGCGGTCATGGGTGTGTTCGTATTTTTCTACTACCTGTGGCTTATAAGATAAAGTGAAAAAGGGAGGATAAAATGAAAAAAAGAAGCTTGTGTGCAGTGATGGCCATCTTGCTGGCAATGTCACTGTCCGGATGTGAAGGAGCCCGGATCATGGATGAATTGGGTGCTCTTGCAAGTGATGAAGCTGGAGAAGAGGAAGAAGCGGAAGGCTCGGATGATGATGAACTTAATAAGTTCTTTGCCGATGCCGGGATAGAAGCTGATATCCCTTCATTAAGAGACAGTGTGGATGCATCAGACGGTCTTAAAAGCGGAGCGCTTATCGGCGCATGTCTCGGAACTAAGGGAGCGGATGATAAAAAATACATGGCTCTTATCGAAAAGCATTTTAATGCGGTAACGCTTGAAAATGAATTAAAACCCGATGCCATGTTCGGCTATAATAATGATGCGCCTGCAGCCGGAAGCATCCATGAAGAGGAATTTAACGGCGAGACCATGGAAGTACCGACGCTTGACTATTCGAGAGCGGATCACATCCTTGATAAGATAAGCGAATGGAACATCCTTCATCCCGGAAGGGAGATAAAGGTAAGAGGCCATGTTCTGGTATGGCATTCCCAGACTCCCGAATGGTTCTTCCATAAGGATTATGATAAGGATCAGCCCTATGTTTCAAAGGCTGAGATGAATAAGCGCCTTGAATGGTATATAAGCTCTGTTCTTTCATATTATACCGGGACCGAAAGCAAATATAAGGGCCTTTTCTACGGCTGGGATGTTGTAAATGAGGCTATAAGCGATGATACAGGTTCGTACAGAAGCGATAAGGAAAACGGAGATGATAATCTAAGTGATTCCACTCATTCGAGAAAATCGAGCTGGTGGAAGGTATACGGAAGCAACGAATATATAATAAATGCATTTAAATATGCAAACAAATATGCGCCCGAGAGCGTGAAACTATATTATAACGATTACAGTGAATGCGATGAAAACAAGCAGGCCGGCATACTCAAGCTCTTAAATGACGTTAAGAAAGCCGAAGGTACAAGGATAGACGGCTTCGGAATGCAGGGCCATTATACCGTTAACGCACCTTCTGCCGGAAAGATAGCCGATGCGGCAAGAGCTTATAATGCCGTAGTTGATGAGGTAATGATAACCGAGCTCGATGTTAAGGCAAGTGCGCAGTTTGACGGTTCCGACGAAAAGCTTAAAGAAGAATACAATAAGCATGGTGCATATTATAATGCGATCTATGAAGAATTAAAGGCCGTAAACAAGGAAGAGGGCATGAACATAAGCGGTATCACCGTATGGGGTGTTATCGATTCTTATTCCTGGTTAAACGATGCCAATGCAATGGGCGGCGGAGCAGACGGAACGAAAAAGCAGTGCCCGCTCCTTTTTGACGGTGATTATAAGGCAAAGCCTTCTTACTGGGCTTTTACGGATCCTTCTAAGATCGATATGTCATCACTTGAAGTAAAGCGTCCCACGGTTGAAATAAAGAAAGGCACTATAAAAGTGGGAGAATTTGACGAGAGTGCATGGGCTGCGGCCGGCGTGGTGCCTCTAACGATTGTTGTGGGAAGCGTAGATGTTAAATGCGAGGCTAAGCTTTTGTGGGATGAGGATAATCTCTACGTACTCATGCTCGTAACCGATCCCGTATTAAATGATGCAAGTGCCGATGATTACCAGCAGGATTCAATTGAAGTGTTCATAGATGAGAACAATGCCGGATCCGAGGAATATGAGGCGGATGACAAGCAGTACCGCGTAAGCTTTAAGAATAAGCAGAGTTTTAACGGCGAAAAATGCAAAAAGGAAAATATCACATCCGAAGCAAAGGAGACAGATGACGGTTATATCGTTGAGGCTGCCATGAAGTGGACGGACATAGAGCCGAAAGCAGGAGATATGATAGGACTTGAACTTCAGGTAAATGATGCGCTCTCAAACGGCGAACGCTCGGGTACCTTAAGTTTTGCGGATGATTCGGGCACATGCTACTTAAATCCCGGCATGTTCGGGCACGCAAAGCTTGTTGAATAAGCTTAAATTCTATATTTTCATATAAATATACAGGCCGAACAAAGACCGATGGAAAAATTTTTCCGTCGGTCTTATTTTTTTAAGTTTCATTTAAGGATGGGATGTTAGGTTATATGTAAACAGAGATAAACAGGCAGTAAAGGAGATAAATATGAAAGATCAGATGGTATTTGCAAGATGCGAGATGAAATATCTTATAAGCAAAAGGGACCATGACAGATTAAAGGAACTGATGAAAGAATATATGATCCCGGACGAGTACGGAAAGAGCACGATCCAGAGTCTTTATTTTGATACACCGGATGACCTTCTTGTAAGAAGATCGATAGAAGGTCCGCTTTATAAGGAAAAGATAAGGCTTCGCAGCTACGGAACAGCAAAGAGCGACAGCCCGGTATACATGGAGATAAAGAAAAAAAGCGAAGGCATAGTATATAAAAGAAGATTTGAATTAAAGGAAAAGGAGGCAGAAAGGTATATAAGAGAAAGGACCAGGGACATTAAGCTCATTGAAAAAGAAAACAAAAACAAAAGCCAGATAGAAAAGGAAATGGATTTTGCTTTTTTCAGATATAAAGGCCTTAAGCCCAAGGTCCTTCTCTCATACGAAAGAGAGGCATTTTACGGAAAAGGCGATCCGGACTTTCGGATAACATTTGATTCAAACATCTTATACAGGCAGGTAGATCTTGACTTAAAGAGCGGGATATACGGAGATAAGCTCCTTGGCGAAGGCGAGGTCCTTATGGAGATAAAGGCCGGTGCTTATCTTCCGATGTGGTTAGTCCGCTTCTTAAGCGCAAATAAGATATATAAGACTTCATTTTCCAAATACGGAAGTGCATACAGGATGATAACAAAAGAGTTTGCAAACGGAGGTAAGAGACATTATGCTTGATACATTATTTAACGGATTATATGAGGCGACCACAACGAGCGTGGCGATAACGGGATTATTAACATGCCTTACGGCTTCACTTCTGATCGGGATATTCTTATCCTTTGTTTTTTCGAGGATGAATAGGAGCAGCAGGAGTTTTTCCCTTACCCTCGCACTTTTACCGGCTATCGTCTGTGTTATCATAATGATGGTAAACGGAAATGTCGGGACCGGAGTTGCTGTTGCGGGAGCATTCAGCCTGGTAAGGTTCAGATCGGCACAGGGTAGCGCAAAGGAGATAGGCATGCTTTTTCTTGCAATGGCAGCAGGCCTTATGACCGGGATGGGTTATCTGGGATATGCCGTCGTATTTGTCCTTATACTTACGATAGCGATGGCAGTACTTACCAGGACGGATATCTTTACGGCTAAAGGTCCGGACCCTGAGAAACTCCTTCGCATAACGATACCTGAGGATCTTAATTATGAAGAGGTGTTTGATGAGGTTTTCGATGCTTACACGGATAAGCACGAGATGATACAGGTTAAGACAACGAATATGGGGAGCATGTACAAGCTTACTTACAGCATCGTATTAAAGGATCCTCAAAAGGCAAAGAGTTTTATAGATGATCTAAGATGCAGGAACGGAAACCTTGAGATAAGTATCTCGCAGATGGAGGAAAATGCAAATGAATTATAAGAATATATTAAAAAGAACAAAGACAGTCGTTATCGCTTCCTTAAGTGCATCAGCTCTTTTGTTAAGTGCATGCGCAAAGGAAAATACGGATGTTTCGGATAAGAAAAGGATATCAGAGCTTACTGACGGAGTCTTGTCGGATACGGATGAGAAGGAAGATAAAACAGATAAAGAAGAAAATGAAGGTAAAGATGATTCCGGGGCTGCAGATGTAAATGCAGGAGAAGCAGAAAAAATAGATCTTTCGGAAAGCGGAGATGTAAAGATAAGTGACGAAGGTACATATTGCTTAAGCGGAAGCCTTTCCGATGGAATGATAACCGTCGATGCGGGAGACGAGGATGAGATAGATCTTATATTAGACGGGGTATCGGTCACAAATGATACATCTGCAGCTCTTTATATAAAAAATGCGGGAAAGGTCAATATAATATTAAAGGAAGGTTCTGAAAACGAACT
>DMCJ01000187.1 GCA_003446735.1 Lachnospiraceae bacterium
GATTATAAAGAGAGAATTTGACTTTTTGGGTATTAGGGTATAAACTCACATACATATAAAAGTATCATTCCAAAGGAGGCATAGCCGTTGGAAGAAATAGCTTCAAAGATAATGGAGGAGCTCGAATGCGAGACCGTGTTTACGATCCCGCTCTTCGGCGGTATTCCCGTCGCGGAATCGGTAGTTGTCACATGGATCATCATGGCATTTCTGATCCTCCTTTCAATTTGTCTTACCAGAGGATTTAAGACCAGAAATATAAGCAAGAGACAGGCGGCTGTCGAATTTGCCGTGACAAAGATGCAGGGCCTTGTCGAGGGTATGATCGGAGAGGAAGGTGTTCAATACGTTCCTTATCTTATGACCGTGCTCATTTATATCGCGGTTGCCGATCTTATCGGTATATTCGGATTCAAATCCCCTACAAAGGACCTAAACGTTACGATAGCGCTTGCGGTGATGAGTATCGTTCTTGTTCAGATAGCGGCGATAAGGGCAAAAGGCGTTAAGGGCTGGCTTCATAATTTCATAGAGCCGCTCCCCATAGTTGCGCCTTTTAATATCTTAGATCTTATCACAAGACCGCTTTCACTTTGCATGCGACTTTTCGGAAACGTGCTTGGTGCATTCGTTATAATGAAGCTTCTGGAGATGGTGGTACCCATTTTCCTGCCGCCGTTATTCAGTCTGTATTTTGATGTGTTTGACGGTATTCTCCAGGCTTATGTATTTGTATTTTTAACATCACTTTATATAAAAGAAGCCATAGAATAAAAGGAATCGACAGAAAGAGAGGAGATCAGGATGAATTCTATTATTGCCATCGGAGCAGGCGTTGCCGTTCTCGGAGCGCTCGGAGCAGGTGTCGGAATCGGTATCGCCACCGGAAAGGCGGTTGAGGCAGTTGCAAGACAGCCCGAAGCGGACGGAAAGATCATGAAGAACCTTATCCTGGGATGTGCGCTTGCAGAGGCAACGGCTATCTACTGTTTCGTTGTAGCCGTTATGATAATCATGTTCTTAAACAAGTGATCGTCGTTTTCAGGGAAGGCAGGATAGTATGTTAAGAGTAGATATCAATTTACTTTTTACGGTCATCAATCTTTTGCTTTTAACCGTTGCATTCAGGATCTTTTTGTTCAAACCGGTGAAGAAGATCATCGAAAAGAGACAGGAAGAAGTAGACGCTGAGTATAACGAGGCTAAGAAAAAGCAGGAAGAAGCTGATGCGCTTAAAAAGCAGTGCGAAGAAGATACCGCTGCTTTGGAAGCGACCAAGGAAAAAGTATTAAAAGATGCCAAAAATGATGCGATGACAGAGTATAAGCGTATCATAAGCGAGGCAGAGATAACGGCCAAAGAGATCAAAGAAGAGGCAAAAGTACAGGCTGCCGGCACAAAGGAAAACCTTTTAAAGAAGACCGAGCAGGAATATGCGGAGCTTGTTATAGATGCCGCGAAAAAAGTCGTTGGAAGTCAGTATGGCGAGGAGCTCGATCGCTCTTTATATGATGAATTTCTCACCAAGGTAGGAGAAAAATCGTGAAGAGATACATAGAAGAGGAGGAGATCTTAAACGCCAGGCTCATCTATGTGACACTTCCTACCGATGAGCAGCGAAGAGGTATCCTCGGCTTTTTAAGAAAAGAATATCCCGGCCATAAGATAGAGCTATCTTTAGAGGAAGATGAATCCATAAAGAGCGGCTTTATACTTCGTGTCGGAAAAAGAGAATACGACTGGTCGGAGCAGGGGCGTATCCAGCAGCTCAAGGATCGCTTAAATGCGGCAGCAGCCATAGCTCCGAGAGATTTAAATGCCGCCGGCATCATCTCCATGATGAGAGAAGGCGTGGATGCGTTTTCCTTATCCGCAGAGGATGCGGAAGTCGGAGTCGTAGCCTGGGTCGGAGACGGGATAGTCACGATCATAGGTGCGGATCACGCAGCTTACGGTGAGATCCTCTTATTTGACAACGGCGAAAAAGGAATGGTTCAGGATATAAGACGCGGAGAGATCGGCGCGATCCTTTTCGGAAAAGATACCGAGATACACGAAGGTACCAAGGTAAAGAGGACCGGAAAGATGGCCGGTATTCCCGTCGGTTTTGATTTTATGGGCAGGGTCGTAAATGCACTCGGTGAGCCAATAGACGGACTTGGTCTTATAGAGTCGGAAGGCTACAGACCTATCGAAAATCCCGCACCCGGAATAGTAGACAGACGAAGTGTTGCCGAGCCACTCGAGACCGGTATCCTTGCCATTGATTCGATGTTCCCCATAGGACGCGGACAGAGAGAGCTTATAATAGGTGACAGGCAGACGGGTAAGACATCCATAGCCATGGATGCGATATTAAATCAGAAGGACCAGGCCTGCAGATGTATATATGTAGCCATCGGACAGAAGGCCTCCACGGTCGCCAACCTTGTAAATACATTAAAGAAGGCCGGTGCTATGGAATATACCACGGTATTCGTTGCGGGAGCAGCGGATCCGGCCGCACTTCAGTATATCATCCCCTATTCCGCTACGGCGCTTGCCGAATTCTTCATGTACAGCGGCAGGGATGTGCTTATCATCTATGATGATCTTTCAAAGCATGCGGTAGCATACAGGGCGATCTCGCTCCTTTTAGAAAGGTCTCCCGGACGTGAAGCTTATCCGGGTGATGTATTTTACCTTCATTCAAGATTACTCGAGAGGTCCGCACGTCTTACGAACGAAGCGGGCGGCGGTTCGATAACCGCGCTTCCGATAATAGAGACCCAGTCCGGTGATGTAAGCGCATATATCCCGACCAATGTCATTTCCATAACCGACGGACAGATATATCTCGAGAGTGAGCTTTTCTTCTCGGGTCAGAGACCTGCGGTAAACGTCGGACTATCCGTATCGCGTGTGGGCGGTGCGGCACAGACCAAAGCAATGAAAAAGGCAGCGGGTTCTGTACGTATCGATCTGGCCCAGTATCGGGAGATGGAGGTCTTTACCCAGTTCTCATCCGACCTGGATGAAAATACCAAAAAGCAGTTAAATCACGGGCGCGCCCTGATGGAGATATTAAAGCAGCCTCTCGGTAATCCGTTATCGACGGCGGATCAGGTAATAATCTTAGTAAGCGCCGGAGCCGGCATATTCTCGGATATCCCCGTAGAGGACATACACAGGTTTAAAAAGGATCTGCTTCAGGAATTCTTCGATCACCAGAAGGAGATACTGCTTGAGCTCCTTACAACGGGTGATCTTACCGATGAGGTCAAAAAGGCGATCATAGCCAGAGCAAAGGAATTTAAGGAAATCTGGGAGAAGGACTGACTTGGCTAATGCGAAGGAACTTCAAAACCGCATAAAGAGTGTCAAGGACACCATGAAGATAACAAAGGCCATGTACATGATGTCCTCGATGAAGGTTCAGAAGGCCAAGCAGAAGCTCTCGGCGACGGAGCCGTATTTCTTTACGCTCCAGCAGGAGATAGCGGATATACTCCTTCATTTCCCCGATATGCAGCACGTTTTCTTTGACAACAGGGAGAGCGATGAAGCGGAAACGATAAAGAAAAAAGCAGTCATAGTCTTTTCCGGAGACAAGGGCATGGCAGGAGGTTATCACCATAACCTTTATTCGGAAGCCGAGAGATATATTAAAGAATCGGAAGACTGCCGCGTTTATGCGCTCGGTGAAGTGGGACGAAGATATCTTAAGATGAAGGGATACAGGGTCGATGAGACCTTCCGTTTTTCCGTTACCAACCCTTCGATCCACAGAGCCAGATATATAGCAGAGACCCTTATGGATGCCTATCTTAACGATGAGATAGACGAAGTTACCGTCGTATATACCCGAATGGTAAATACGATGAACATGAAGGTCGACAGGATGAGGCTCCTTCCTCTTGAGACCCATGATTTCATGAGAAAAGAGATCGTGGAGCGGGTTACCAAAGGAAGTGCGACCAAAGCCGATCTGGATAAGGCTGACGAATGGTATCTTTTTGAGCCTTCTCCGAAGAACATCCTTGAAAAGCTCGCCAGAAACTACGTCACCGGATCCATATACGGAGCGCTCGTCGAGGCCTATGCAAGCGAGGAAAATTCCCGTACGATGGCGATGAAGTCGGCAACAGATGCCGCAGATAAGATACTTACGGAATTGTCCATGGAATATAATCAGGTGCGCCAGGCCGCCATAACCCAGGAGATAACCGAAGTCGTGGGCGGTGCAAAAGCACTTTTAAAGAAAAAACAACAGCAGTTGTTACAGGGTAAGGCAGGATGAATACAGGAAAGATAGTGCAGGTTTCCGGACCTGTCGTGGATGTTGAATTTGACGAGAACGAGATACCGGCCATAAGGACGGCTCTTTACGTCATGCTCGGCGAGAAAAAGCTGGTCATGGAAGTGGCTCAGCACATAGGAAAAGGTGTGGCAAGATGTGTCATGCTCGCTCCCAGCGAAGGCCTTTGCAGGGACATGGAGGTTGTAGCTACCGGAGATTCGATTAAAGTTCCCGTCGGCGAGAAGACGCTCGGACGCTTATTTAATGTACTTGGAGAGACTCTTGATAAGGGACCTTCGCTTGAAGATGCGCCCAAATGGAGCATACACAGGGATGCGCCTTCATTTGAAGAGCAGAGCCCCGTTGTTACCATGTTCGAGACCGGAATAAAGGTCATAGATCTTCTTGCGCCTTATGCCAAGGGCGGTAAGATCGGACTATTCGGAGGTGCCGGCGTAGGAAAGACCGTGCTCATCCAGGAGCTTATAAATAATATCGCCACCGAGAGCGGCGGCTATTCCATATTTACCGGAGTCGGAGAGAGATCAAGAGAGGGAAATGATCTCTGGCACGAGATGACGGAAAGCGGGGTCATCAAAAAGACGGCACTTGTCTTCGGTCAGATGAACGAGCCTCCCGGAGCCAGGATGAGGGTCGCCGAGACCGGACTTACGATGGCGGAATACTTCCGTGATACCGAAAATAAAGACGTTCTTTTATTCATAGATAATATCTTCCGATTTGTGCAGGCAGGAAGCGAGGTTTCCGCCCTCTTAGGAAGAATGCCCTCCGCAGTAGGTTACCAGCCCACGCTTGCAAATGACTTAGGTGAGCTTCAGGAGAGGATAACATCTACCAAGAACGGATCCATAACATCGGTCCAGGCCGTTTACGTCCCCGCCGATGACTTAACCGACCCGGCACCTGCCACGACCTTCTCTCATCTTGATGCGACCACGGTATTATCCAGAAAGATAGTCGAGCAGGGTATTTATCCTGCAGTCGATCCTCTTGAGTCTTCGTCGAGGATATTAGAGCCCGACGTAGTCGGAGAAGAACATTATAAGGTCGCAAGACGTGTCCAGGAAGCGCTCCAGAGATATAAAGAGCTCCAGGATATCATCGCTATCCTCGGTATGGACGAACTTTCCGAGCAGGATAAGCTGACCGTATACAGGGCCAGAAAAATGCAGAGATTCTTATCCCAGCCCTTCCACGTTGCGGAGAATTTCACCGGAGTAAAGGGCGTATTTGTGCCTGTGGATGAAACGATAAAAGGATTTAAAGCCATCCTCGAAGGCGAGATGGACGAGTATCCCGAGAATGCATTTTTCAACGTGGGTACCATTGAGGATGTAAAGAAAAAGGCAGAGGAAATCGCCGGATGAACCATTTTGACTTAAAGATATTAGCCTGTGATAAGGTCTTTTTTGAAGGGGAATGTGAGTCGATCATATTCCCTACTTATGACGGCGAAATGGCCGTAATGGCTAATCATGAGCAGATGAGCGCTTCCGTTGAGATCGGAGAGATCCGATACAAAACCACCGACGGAGAGTGGCATAATGCCGTTGTCTCCGACGGACTTTTAAAAGTGGAAAATAATAAAGTGATCATGCTCGTTTATTCCGCAGAGCGTCCCGAGGACATCGACAAATACAGAGCCGAGGCTGCCAAGGAAAGAGCCGGCCGCAAGCTTCAGGAGAAGCAGAGCCTAATCGAATACAATATATCTACCGCAAATCTTGCACGCGCCATGGCAAGACTTCATGGCTATAACAAACACGTCGATCATTTTTCCATGTAGTATAATAAGCGCCGCATCTTCAGGCCCGAACACCATACGTTAGCAGGGACGTGGATGTTGTTTTAAAAATGAAGACACTTCGACAGGAGCAATGACGAGATCCACTGTTTACGAAGACTAAAAAAACAAGGGGTTTGTCAAGACAATTAATTGGCTTGACCCCTTGTTTTTTTAAGTCGAAGTTAACAGTTAGCTCGGCGTTGCGGGTCGAGTCTGAATTTTTAAAATAACATCCGCGTCCCCAAAACCTATTACTCCGCGGGCCTTACGCTGCGGCGCTGCTATAGTACGTTTCTGTGTCAGGCATTGCGGTCCCCAAAAGGAACTTACTTACTTGCGTTTAGCTCATCTACTATCTTATAAAGAGTGGGATAGTCGAGGCCGCCTTTCTGGAATCCCAGGGTTGCGTGCAGAGGGAAGAAGCCCATCATGGCCTCTGCCATTTTGGATGTGACTGCTCCGGGATCTTCTCCGTTTTCTCTCTTTTCGGCAGCATCGGTAGTGCTGTCTTCGATTATGGTGGACTGCTCAAAGACGGGAGCCAAGATCTCTTTTCCTCTCGGATGCTTTAAGATATCTCCGATCGTGGTATTTACCGTATATTCTACGGGCTCTTCCTTGGTGGATGTAACGTTTAACTTGGCTACGCCGCGGATATCAGCGCTTGAGGCTCCTACCATTATCGTGAAATCGCCGCTTTCTACGATAAAGTCGTGAACGGTGCTGCTCCAGTATGCAAAGGAGCGTTTGTCGAGCTTGAAGGTCGCGGTCTTTGTCTCGCCGGGCTCAAGGTCGAGCTTTACGAAACCTTTTAATTCCTTCTCGGGACGGATGACTGTGCTCTCTATGTCGCGAACATAGAGCTGTACGACTTCCTTAGCGCGGACGTCGCCGATATTTGTGATATCGATCGAGGCTGTAACTTCATCGGTATCTTTGATAGAATCCTTATCGAGCCTGAGCTCGCCGTAAGAGAATTCGGAGTAGCTTAATCCGTGGCCGAAGGGGAAGAGAACGGGAACGTCCTTCTTCTCGTAATATCTGTATCCAACGAAGATGCCTTCTCTGTATTCAGTACGGTTACCTTCTCCGATGTAATACAGATAAGAAGGATTGTCGGAAAGCTTTAAGGGGAAGGTCTCGGCAAGCTTACCGCTGGGGCTTACTTCTCCGAAGAGCACTTTATATTCGGCTGCACCGACGCCCTCACCGCCGAGGTAAGCTTCGAGAACGGCGCTTACTTTATTGATCCAGGGCATTTCTATGGGTGAGCCGTTATGTAATACAACTACGACTTTCTTCTGAACGCGGCATACCGCATCGATGAGTCTGATCTGGCTCTCAGGCATCTTCATATGGGTCCTGTCGTAGCCTTCGGATTCGAAGCTGTCGGGAAGTCCTGCGAAGATAACGGCCACATCGGCTTCGGAAGCTGTAACGATAGCTTCGTTTATAAGCTCCTCATTAACCTCATCGGTGGAATCATCAAATCCGCGAGCATAGGTTATGTTGTTTTCATCAGATGCGAATTCAAGAGCACCGGTTACCTTGTAGCTGTTGATATGGGAACTTCCGCCGCCCTGATATCTGGGCTTTTTAGCATATTGTCCGATGAAGGCAACCTTGCTGTTTTTGGAAAGAGGAAGGAGATTTCCTTCATTCTTTAACATGACGATGGTCTCCTCGGCAACCTTCTCTGCAAGAGCATGCTGCTCATCAAGGTCAAATACCGCGGATTCGTCACGGTTATCTTTTGCTTTATAGATAAGGGTAAGTACATTTTCAACGACCTTATCAAGAAGAGCTTCGTCAAGCTTACCTTCCTTTACTGCGTCAAGGACGATCTTATCCGTTATGCCGTGTGAAGGAGGCATCTCAAGATCGAGGCCGGCCGCAACACCTTTTACTCTGTCATTTACCGCACCCCAGTCACTCATGACAAGACCGTCAAATCCCCATTCATCTCTGAGGATGTCGGTGAGAAGCTCTTTGTTTTCGGAAGCATAGGTTCCGTTTAATTTGTTGTAGGAGCACATAACGGTCCAGGGCTTCGATTCCTTTACGGCCTTTTCGAAGGTGGAAAGGTAGATCTCTCTTAAAGTCCTTTCATCAATGACCGAATCGGAGGACATACGTCTTGTTTCCTGGCTGTTTCCGGCGAAGTGCTTGATGCTGACGCCTACGTTCTTGCTCTGTACACCCTTTATATAGCTTGCTGCGAGCTCGCCGGCAAGATAGGGATCTTCCGAATAGTATTCGAAGTTCCTTCCGCATAAAGGGGAGCGTTTGATATTAACGGCGGGTCCTAAGATGACGCCTACGTTCTCGGCCTGGCATGAGGTCCCCAGAGCCTCTCCTGTTTTATAAAGAAGATCTCTGTCAAATGAAGAAGCAAGAGCGCAGCCTGCAGGGAAGCAGATCGCCTTGATGCTTTCGTTAACTCCAAGGTGGTCGGCCTCATCCTTCTGCTTACGAAGACCGTGAGGTCCGTCGGATACCATGACATCGGGGATATTAAGGCGCTCTACTTTCTTTGTGTGCCAGAAATCTCCGCCGGAGCATAAGGAGGCCTTTTCTTCCAGAGTCATTTGTGAGATCAGTTCGCGAATTTCGTCTTTGGTCATAGTGTTTTTCTCCTTTTATTTTTCCGTTACTATTTGGTTTCTTCCGCCTTCTTTTCCTTCATAAAGAAGGTCGTCTGCTTTCTTTACAAGCTGGTCTATGGTCATCCCTTTTTCATATTCCGTGACACCGAAGGTCATCGTAACGCTGAGAGTCGTTCCTTCGTGTTCGATGACAGTTTCCCTTACCTCATCAAGGAGTGCTTCCAGTATAACAAGCGCGTTTTCCAGCGTATCGTTGAAAACGAGGAGGAATTCCTCACCGCCCCAGCGTACACTGAAGGCATTTTTTGTGGTATATTCCTTGAATAATCTTGAGCATTCGACAAGCACCGCATCGCCGGCGTCATGGCCGAATGTATCGTTTACTCTCTTGAAATGATCGATATCACCTAGGGCTAAAGTAACATGTGAGCGCTCTTTTATGTCAGCAAGCTCCATGTATTTGGAAAGCTCCATCATTCCGGCGCGGCGGTTATATAAGCCGGTGAGGGGATCGTGGAAAATAAGCTGTCTGACCTTTTTGCCAACTACAATGGCATAATCCCCGATCGCGGCGATCTCGTCATTTTTCTTAAGAACCTTCTCGGGCATCTTCGAATCAACTCTGTTATCGGCAAGCTCTCCGATAAAGTTCCTGATAAGTGTAAGTCTGTCCACAAGGTTCTTGATGTAGGCCGAGGACAGTAAAAGGATCACGAGGAAAGCTATTATGAAGACCAGTACGATCTTTACCGAGATCGTGGCCGCTCCGGTCCGAACCTGATTATTCGGCATCGCAGCCTCAAGAACAGCTACTACCTTCTCGCCGTTCTTAAGCGGAACGTAATAGGTATAATATTTGTTCCCGTCTATGGATGATATGGAGGAGTAGTATTCGTTTCCGCCCATGATCGCATCATAGACGATATCATTTTCGATATAAGTGCCGGTTAAGTGTCCGCCGTCATCCGAAGGGAGTGTTGTGAGAATCCTCTGTTTGTCGTAGATGATCGAAATGTCCGAGCCGGTATTTTCCTTTGTGCGCTCGGCG
>DMCJ01000138.1 GCA_003446735.1 Lachnospiraceae bacterium
GCGGCTGGAACCAGTGAGTAAAATGGGTCGCTCCTTTTTCTATGGCCCAGTTCCTCATCTCGGTCGCTACCGCATCGGCAACGCTGTTATCAAGCCTTTCGTTTTCGTCGATCGTCTTCTTTAATGACGCATATACCTTATCGGAGAGCCTTGCTCTCATCACTCTGTCATCAAATACCAAAGATCCGAAAAGTTCAGGTACATTTACTTTTTCCATGGTTTCATCCTCCCTGCCTTTAAATCTTTTAAAAATTTTTAAACAAAAAAAGGCGTCCCGGATAAAAATCCAAGACGCCTTTGTCTTTACATTTTGCTATGATAAACTACCTTAATAAAATTGTCAATACCAAACTTTTAAAAAATGCGATGCGGGCTTTCGCCCGCTTTCGCACTAACCGCCTTTTCAGCAACCGACATTATCTGCTGAATGTATCGTAGTATTCCTCTAATGCTATCTCAAGTGCTTCGATAAATTTCTTCATGATGATCGCCTCCGTTCCATGTTCTTTGATCTTTGTTTACTGTTATCGATATCACGGCCGGACCGCTGCAGCTCTTTTCGTTTTCTTCTTTTTTTCTTCTTTCTGACCTTAATATACCACCTTGACCTGCTAGTGTAAAATACATATAATATAATATCAGATATACCTTTAAGGTATGGCAACAGGAGGATACAATGGAACTGCGTCATATGAGATATTTTTTAACAGTTGCCGAAGAAGGCAATCTTACAAAAGCTGCCGAAAGGCTCATGATAGCCCAGCCGCCTTTAAGCCGTCAGATAAAGGACCTTGAAGAAGAGCTCGGGACTCCTCTTTTTGAAAGAAAGAATCACGGCGTCTCACTTACAGAAGCCGGGATAAGGTTCAGACAGTATGCAAGTCATATTGTCGCGCTTTCCGACCGCTTAATGGAAGATATACGTGATATGTCCGAAGGCCTTAATGGGATACTTTATTTAGCCACCGTCGAAGCCAAGGCCCCGCAGATCATTTCAAAGTGGATATCATCATTCGGATCAAAACATCCTAACGTGGAATTCAATCTGTGGAACGGAAATACGGACGATGTCGTTCACAGGGTTAAGAACGGACTTTGCGAGATAGCGGTGATCACCGCTCCGTATGACGAAGAATCCCTGATCGGCCTGGAAATATATAAAGAGCCCTGGGTCGCAATGATCCCGGACTCTCATCCGCTTTCGAAAAAAAAGTCAAAGACGATCGAATTAAAGGACCTTAAGGACTGTAATCTGCTCATTCCTTCAAGGCAGTCCCGTTTAAGAGAGATCGAAGACTGGTTCGCTCCTCTTAACATAGAGCCTAAGGTCACCTGCCGCCTTGCCCATATGCAAAACGCCATAGAACTTACAAAACAGGGAGTCGGCGTCGCCATCTTCCCTGCTTCGGTTTCGGATTATATAAATGATATTACAATAAAAAAGATCGTTCATCCGAGTGTGGATGCCACATATGTCCTTATAAGGAGTAAAGAACATAAACTCTCAAGGCTTGCCGAAGAATTCTGGAATGACATCACTTCTTAAGAACAGATCGCGAACTTATCAGGAACGCATCCTTCTTTTCCTGTCCTCGTAAAAACGATTTTTATCCTTATACATCTTCGATTCGGCCTTTACTATAAGATTACTCATATCAAGGCTCTCCCTGCTCCTGCATTCGATGCCGATGGATACATAAAAGTCTCTTTTTGCGAGTCTGTCTTTAAATTCATCGAGCATCTTTACGATCTCATATTCATCGGTATCCGCGACAAATACCACGAACTCATCACCGCCGATGCGGTAGCTGTCTTTTTTTCCGAAGAGTTCCTTAATGCTGTCGGCGATGAACTTTAACATATCATCTCCGGCATAATGACCCTTTGAGTTATTCAGCTCATGAAGTCCGTTGCCGTCCATATAGATGCAGCAAAGTGACTTTTTGCAATGCGCAGGATAGGTCTCAAGCTTTCCTTCATAACAGTTTCTGTTGTTAAGGCCGGTGAGCTGGTCTGTCTCGCTCATCACAAGGAGCTTATTCTCGAGCACATATCCTTTTATCTTTACAATATAGACTGCCGTCTCGGATATGACCGAAAGGATACCGAAGATTACGGCATCGGTGATATCTACCGAGCGCACCGAACCGGTCTTGGTAAGTGCAGCCATCACTATAAAAAGGATTATATAGAATATAAGGCTTGTTGCCATACGTATAGGTCTGTCGACAAATATGAGCGGCACGAAGATAAGCAGGACCATAAATGTAACAGTCTGCTGCTCCGGTCTTGTCAGGGTCGCGATACTGATCCCGTAAACGAGGAAAATGGATATCGCCATATATACGGCAACATAGGAAAGTACTGAGTATTTCTTTGAAAGCAGGGATATGATGATCTGAGCGATCGAAAAAACAATGCCGAATATATATACCGGCCTGGAAGATGCAAAGCCCGGTTCAAAAAAAGATATCACGAACATCCCGCATATCAGGGCGACGGCAACGCACGCAAACAAAAAAGACATGAGTCCGTTGGATGCCTCGATCTTGTTTTTTACTCCGTCATAGCTTTCCTTATCCGTACCGCCGTAAAGAGCAAGGCTAACTATCCCGTTCCACATATTAATCTCCCTGTCCGGATACAGTCAATCTTCCTACAGATTTAACGATATCATTTACACGGGGCATTGTCAACGCGGACAGGATCTGATCCGGGAAAACCATAGAAAGAAGTAATATAAAAACAGTTGTTGACAAACTAATATTGTAGTGATATCATTTTGATATCAGTTAACCGAACCCACACTCATCATCGCTTAAATGACGAAGCGGGTGTGACAAACTTAACTAACAGAACGGAGATGTAATCATGAGCGAAAAGATAATGCTTGAGATCAAAAACTATTCCAAATCCTACGGCGAAGGGAAAAAAGCCGCAGATAATGTTTCATTAAGTGTTATGAGCGGAGATATATACGGCTTCATAGGCCACAACGGCGCCGGTAAATCCACCACGATCCGCGCCGTGGTAGGCGTACTTGATTTTACCGAAGGCGAGATCTTCATCGATGGTCACTCGGTTAAAAACGAGCCTCTTAAGTGTAAGAAAGTCACCGCTTATATCCCCGACAACCCCGATCTTTACGATAATCTTACCGGGATCCAGTACCTTAATTTCGTTGCAGATGTCTTTGATATAGATGCAAATGTAAGACAGGAGAAGATCAAAAAATATGCGGATCTTTTCGAGATAACCGACTCTCTCGGAGACCTTATAGGTTCCTATTCACACGGCATGAAGCAGAAAGTCGCGATCATATCGGCTCTTATCCATGACCCGAAGCTTTTAGTCTTAGATGAGCCCTTTGTGGGACTTGATCCCAAGGCAACATTTACCTTAAAGGAGATCATGCACGAGATGTGCGAAAAGGGAACCGCAGTATTCTTTTCAACACATGTACTCGATGTTGCCGAGAAGCTCTGCAACAAAGTCGCCATCATAAAACAGGGCAGGATCATCGACTCCGGCACCATGGAAGAGATCACCGCCGGTCATTCACTTGAAGAGACATTCCTGGAGGCAGACAATGAAAAATGATAATACTCTCCTTCTTAAGACTCTCCTTTTATCAACGAGTCTTCCAAATACATACAGATACACAAAAGATAAGAAAAAGAAAAACCGCGTCATCGCCGCTTATATAGGTTTTGCCATCATTTATGCGATGCTGATCGGATACAGTCTGTTATCCTGTATCGGATACGGAAAAATCGGTATGTCCGATGTCATTCCCCTCTTAAACGCACTTGCTATAAGTGCTCTGGCCTTTGTATTTACATTCTTTAAGACAAACGGCTATCTTTTTAACTTTAAGGAATATGATATGCTGATGTCGCTCCCGTTTAAGAGCAGCACCGTAGCAGCATGCAAATTTCTCTATATGTATATAAAGAGCCTTCCCTGGTATCTTTGCATATCGTTTTCGATGATGGTCGGATACGGATACTTTAAGAACCCGAACGTTATTGTCTATCCCATATGGTTCTTTCTTACTTTCCTTATCCCGTTTATCCCGATGCTCCTTGCATCTTTCCTTGGATTTATCATCGCCCGTTTAAGTTCGGGCTTTAAAAAGAAAAACACCATACAGACGGTACTTACTTTAATATTCATATTATTCTGTTTCTCGATCCAGTATATAATACAGGGCATTGTCGAAAATGATGCGGCAGTTCAGACTCTTTCATACATTTCCGATGCATTAAACAATGTGGCAAAGTATTACCCTCCCGCCGGATGGTTCGCATCTGCGGTAACAGTTCTTTCCATATCCGATATCCTGCTTTTTACCGGTGTTACACTTGTCCTGTTTTCCCTGGTATTTTATATCGTCGGAAGATCTTATCGGAATATCAACTCCGCGCTTAAGTCACATGCCTCTGCAAAGAATTACAAAATGACAGCGCAGAAGCATCATTCCGTATTAAATGCCATAGCTTTTAAGGAATTTAAGAGGCTCACCGGCTCCACCGTATACATGACAAACGGGATGATCGGTTATTTCCTCGTAGCTATAATCAGTATCCTGTCACTTGTCATCGGCTTTGACAAACTGATCCATATCATAACAAAAGGGGCTCCGTTTGACTATTCCGTAGTAACGCCGGCTATCCCCTTTTTCGTATACTTCTTTACCGGAATGATGGCAACGACCGCATGCTCGTTTTCTCTTGAAGGTAAAAACTACTGGATAGTTCAAAGTCTTCCCATAAGCAGAAAGACTCTCGCCAAAGGAAAGATGCTCTTTAACATGTATCTGTCGGTTCCCGTCACTTTATTCGGGATACTCTGCCTTAGCATATCCGCAAAGGTTCCTTTGTCAGAGATGATATCATACCTGCTTCTCGGGATCAGCTTATGTGCATTTTCAACTACGTGGGGATGTGTATGCGGAATAAAGCATATGCGTCTTGACTGGGAGAATGAGGTTGAAGTGATAAAGCAGGGCGCAGCCGTATCGATCTATCTGCTTCCGAACATGTTTGCGACAATGCTGCTTATCACAGGTGCCATCGCTCTTGGCATGAAGCTCAATCACAGGATAATAGCACTTATCATGATATGTGTCTCATCTATGCTGGCTGCTCTTTCCTATCTTAAAGCAATGGCGTTATCAAAGGAAAACATGTAAAACGCATATACATACAAAGCTTAGGCCTTAAAGCCTGTCTGCTTCTTCTATAACAGCCGTATCGCCTGATACTTTGAACCTTATGTTCATTTCGTTATAGGCCATTCCCCATATACGGCTCTCATCATTAATATATCTGGTCCTCGGATCCAAGGAGATGAGTCCCTTGATGATCTCGATATCACCTGCCGGGATCTTCTTTGAGATTTCATCGGGGATGATGACCTTGAGTTTTTTAAAAGGTCTTTCCCCGACGAACCCGTCTTTTGCATCGGGGATCATATCCGAATATGGGATATAGGGCTTTATGTCATATACGGGCGTATCGTTTAACATGTCAACCCCGCTTACATCGATCACGATCCCATACTTTTCGTCTTCCCTTATCTTCTCTATCTTTACCACCGACATCCCGATCGGATTCGGACGAAACGGAGATCTTGATGCAAATACACCGATCTTTTCCTTTCCTCCGAGGCGGGGCGGTGAAACGGTCGCGGCAAATTCCTCTCTGTGGGCCAAGGAAAAATCCCACAATATCCATAAATGCGAAAAGCCCGAAAGACCTTTAAAGGCCTCGGGCTGTCTGTATTGGGGCTTAAATATGATCGTTCCGGGAACACCCGCGATAAGTCCGCTCTGTCTCGGTATCCCGAACTTCTCCGGAAACGGAGTCTTTATCCTTGCTATTATCTCCAATGCAAACCTCTGTATAAAATGATCACTGATATTCGGGATAAGTCTCGGGATAGGGCTCTATCCCGAATAAGAATCTGACTTCCTTTTCTATCTTTTCATCCGGATAGGATATGGGAAAAATGGCCAGATCATCGGTGACTCCGACGTTGGCATACTTCTCGTCGTCGGTCCCTCCTATGGTTATATATTCCACTCCGTCTATCTCAACGATATCTGCGCGATAATATTCACCGCTTAGCTCAAAGGTATCCCTTAAGCCTATCTCTTCCTTAAATGTTGTATTAAGGTCAGGCCGCCGGACCGCGTTGTATTTTTCAAAGAATTCTTCCAAAAGGATCAGTTTTTCTTCAGCTGTCTTAGTCATTTATATCCCCTCTTATCTTCCGGATCCTGTTGCCGCTTTTTTTGCCTCTTCCGCTTTTCTTACTCTTTCCGCTTCATTAATGACTTTTTCAACCCACTCATCATCGGGCTCGCATACTTTAAACGTCTTAAATCCGTAGGCTTTTCCGTTCTGATGGATCACATCCTCATCATCTATATGAAGCGATATGTGATAATATCCGGGCATCTTCTGAGGCAGAGGATCCGGCCTGTCTTTCTGGACTTCTTTGATATGTCTGTGACCGTTTACGATCTGATCAAAATGCACTTTGTAATTTCTGAAAAGCGCACGGATATAAGTCTCCGATCTGAATGATGAAGTATATACCCAGACTTCAAAGCCTCTTTTATGAAGCTCGTCAATAAGCCTCACCGTACCTTTTCGAAGCCGCTCTAAAAATATCCTGTTAAGCGGAAAAGGAAGGGGAGGTTCTGTCTCAAACGTATTCGGATCTACAAAAAGGACTTCGTCCAGATCGAAGGAAATACGCATAGGATACCTCGGTAATTATTTACTGCAACACCTATATTATATCACAGCAAAAAGCCTCACACCACATGACTTACTGATTTCTTGTTATTATGTGAACTTTGTAGTATAATTATTTCTGTATTGTGCATTATTGTTTCCGGAGGTGCGCATTTGAAAACGAAGGATCTTCCAAGGCTTTTTTCCGCCAGACATAATCTTACCGCTCTTATTCTATGTGCTGTCGGCGTAGCCGTTAATCTTTTACTCGGATATATAGTCGGTATAATGGGGCTTCCGCTCTATCTTGATACCGTGGGAACCGTTGCCATAGCGGCAATGGGCGGTTATCTTCCCGGGGTCATCGTTGGTTTTGCAACCAATATCGCAAAAAGTATTTCAGACCCCGTTTCCCTTTATTACGGAATATTAAATGTGCTTATTGCTGCTCTCGCCTCTTATTTCATGAGCCGGGGATGGTTCAAAAAGATCGGCGGCATCATAGGTTCCGTCTTTGTATTCACTCTTATCGGAGGCGGTATCGGGGCCCTGATCCCCTGGTTTATGGATGGTCTGACCTTTGACAGCGAATCCCTGATAGGAGTCCTGTATGAGACCGGCTATTTCAGTCTTGAAGTCTCAAACATTCTTGGCAGCCTGTTACTCGATCTCCCCGACAAGGTACTTACCGTCTTTCTCCTTATCGTGATTCTTAAGATAATTCCGGAAAAATACTATGATATGTTTTCCATAAAGGGCTGGCTGCAAACCCCCATAACGGGTGAAAATGCCGCCACGACCGAGCACTCCGAAGTCCGCGCCATTTCACTTAAAAACAAGATATTCCTGGTCCTCGGATCATCCCTTATCCTGGTCGCCGCAGTAGCGACCGCAATAAGCGTAACGGTATATGATAAGACCCTCGTAAAAGAGCATGAGCGCCTTGCCCAGTCTACGGCTAAGATCGCCGCAAGTATTATCGACGGAGACCGGATAGACGAATATTTAAAGACCGGAGGCGACACCCATGATTACAACAGGACAAAAGATCATTTAAGGGAGATCCTCCTTAGTTCGACCGATATAGCCTACCTTTATGTATATAAGATAGAAAGCGACGGATGTCACGTTGTCTTTGACCTTGATTCCGGAGATGTGCCCGGCGAGCCGATAGATACAGTCATTCCATTTGACCGGGAATTTGAGGATAAACTTGACGATCTCATGGCCGGAAAGAGCATCGATCCGATAATCACGAACGACAGATACGGTCACCTGCTCACGGCTTACGAGCCTGTATATGACTCAAACGGCAGATGCACCTGCTATGTGGGGGCTGATGTGGATATGAGCCGGCTCACCGATATGGTTAAAAGTTATCTGACCGAGCTTATTTCCGTATTCTCCGGCTTCTTCATAGTCCTGTGCGTATTTGTAATATGGCTTACCAGATATCACCTCATCCTTCCCATAAACTCCATATCCAAGTGTGCGGATGACCTGTCCAAAGCAACCGACACTCAGGATGAACTCGACTGGAATGTCAGGAAGATAAGAGAACTGGATGTTCATACCGGTGATGAGATAGAAGCTCTGTATAATTCATTCTGCAAGCTGACCTTAGGCCAGGCCGAACAGATGCGGAGCATAAGGCACTTAAACGATTCCACCGCAAAAATGCAGGACGGACTTATCATCACGATGGCGGACATGGTGGAAAACAGGGACTCCGATACGGGTGCCCATATCCAGAAAACAGCCGCATACGTCAAGATCATCGTTGAAGGTCTCAAGGCAAAAGGATATTATGCCGAAAAGATAACTCCCAAATTCATATCCGACGTTGTCCGTTCAGCTCCCCTTCACGATGTGGGTAAGATAAACGTTCCCGATAATGTGCTTAACAAGCCCGGGAAACTTACCGACGAAGAATTTGAGATAATGAAGCTTCATACCGTAGCCGGCAAGAAGATAATAGAAGATGCCATCAGCACGGTAAAAGGAGAAAACTATTTAAAGGAAGCCAGAAACATGGCCGCATATCACCATGAGCGCTGGGACGGGAACGGTTATCCGGAAAAACTCCACGGAGAAGTCATTCCTTTAAGCGCGAGGATAATGGCTGTTGCGGATGTCTTTGATGCACTGACATCGCCCAGGGTATACAAGCCGGCTTTCCCTCTGGAAAAAGCCCTTTCCATAATCGAGGAGGGCAAGGGTAAACAATTTGATCCCAAGTGCGTCGAAGTCTTTATGGACTCCCTTCCCGAGGTACGTGTAATACTGCAAAAATACAACAAGGATGCCTGAATTGAAACGAAAAACAAGTCATAAAAAAAGAACAGTTTTATATGCTTCTCCGATCCTGGGATTACTCAGTCTGTTTTATGTCCTTACGGTAAATCCCGTGGTCACTCCCACAGACAACAATACCGAAGAAGAAACCGTTATACCCCAGGTTGACAAATCCGTAATCGGAGGCGGATATGCCGTCAGCGGACAGATCGAAGATGTAGGCTATACTTCCACGATCTACGATGCCAAAAACGGCTTAACCTCATCGGATGCCAATTATATAATGGTCTCCGAAGACGGATATGTCTGGATCGGCGGGTACAGCGGGATCATCAGATATGACGGTTCCGAATTCACAAAGCTCGACGCATCGGACGGTCTTACAAGCGGCCGCACCATCTTTGAAGATTCGTCTCACAGGATCTGGATAGGTACCAATGACAACGGCGCAGTTGTACTTGACGGTGAGAACAGAACCCACCTGACCTATAAAGAGGGGCTTCCTTCGTCTTCCGTGAGGATTTTTGAAGAAGACAAAAATGAAAACGTCTTTATCGGTTCTACGGGCGGTCTCTGTTATGCCGACAAAAACCTGCTCATACATAAAATATACGATAAGCGCCTTCGAAATGAAAGGGTCTTAAAGCTTGATTCGGATAATCTGGGGCGTATTTACGGCCAGACCAAGAGCGGTAAGATCTTCATGATAGAAAACTGCGAGGTGACCGCCGTATATGACAGCGAAGATCTGGGCACGGAAACAATAACAACTATTCTTGCCGACCCCGAGGATCCTGATAAGATCTACCTTGGCACGGAAGGCAGTGTCATATATCACGGTGGCTTCGGCGAAACGGCAGACAGTATGGAGCGCATCCCGGTTGATCCTCTGACGAATACCCACTGGCTTAACTATGACTGCGGACGGATCTGGGTCTCCTCCATAAATACTCTCGGATATCTTACCGATGATAACTCTTTTAAAACAGTTTCGGATCTGCCTCTGGAAAGCGGTATAGAAATGGTTACTTCCGACTTTCAGGGCAATCTCTGGATCGCATCCTCCACACAGGGAGTGATAAAAGTCGTTACAAGCAACTTCGTGGATGTTACCCGTAATGCCGGACTTGACAGCGAGGTGGTAAATGCCACTCACTTTCATAACGGTTTCCTTTATATCGGCACGGATAACGGTCTTACCATACTTGACGAAAATGGCAAACGGGTTGAAAACCTTCTGACAAAGCATCTCGGAAATACAAGGATAAGATGCATAAATTCGGATTTAAACGGCAACCTCTATTTCGCGACATTTTCAAACGGTCTCGGACTTGTCCGCTATGCAAAAGACGGGATCATAACCGATATAAACGAAGATCTCGGTCTTCCGAGCAACGAAGTAAGATGCATCGTTCCCGGAAGTAACGGTAAGCTCCTTATCGGTTCAAACGGAGGACTTTCCATAGTAAAGAACGGGATAATAACCAAAAATGTCGGTACTAAAGAGGGTATCAGGAATACGGTCTTTCTCACGGTTGAAGAAGGTAATAACGGAGAAGTATACGCAGGGACCGACGGAGACGGAATTTATGTCATATACGACGACAACGTCAAACAGATCGGAAGAGATGATGGTCTTTCCAGCGATGTCATTCTCCGTATCAAAAAAGACGATAAACGGGGTGTATACTGGATCGTTACTTCCAATTCCATAGAATACCTTAAAGACGGTAAGATCGTTCATGTTTCCGATTTTCCATATCACAATAACTACGATCTGTATTTCGATGACGATAATATGTGGATACTCTCCTCCTGCGGTGTTTTCCTGACAGATCCGGATGAAATGGTAAATAACGAAATATCGTACTGCAGACTGTTCACCCTGGATAACGGTCTTTCGGAAATGCCCACCTCCAACTCCTACAGCGTGCTTACAAGAGACGGTGTGCTTTATATCTCCGAAAGACGAGGCGTATGTAAGGTAAATACCGGTCAGCTCTCCGATATCGCGATTCCCGTAAAAGCTTCCATCGAATCCGTTTATTACGGTGAAGACCAGATATTCCCCGATGAAAACGGGGTGTATACGCTTGACAGCGAAGGCGGAAGGATAAAGATTACGCCCTCTGTCCTTGATTATACCCTTATAAATCCTTATGTAAGTATCTATATGGATGAGGATGAAAACGACGGTATCAGGGGACAGCGAAGTGCTGTCGCGCCTCTTGAATATACCGAGCTTGAATACGGTAATCACATTCTCCACATCCGGGTTTATGACGGGAACAGGCAGGACCTTATCCTGAACGAAGAATTCTCCATTGTCAGAAAAGCACACATAACCGAGCTTCCCGCATTCAGGCTTCTCATGTTTCTTGTTATCATCATCGCTACCGGTCTCATCGTATGGCGTGTCATCAATAAGACCATAATAAGAAGACAATACGATGAGATACTCGCCGCAAAGGAAGAGGCGGAAAGAGCCAATACCGCCAAATCCAGATTCCTTGCCAATATGTCTCACGAGATAAGGACCCCCATCAATACTATCATGGGTATGAACGAGATGGCATTAAGAGAGGACGCGACCGGAGTGCCCAAGAACTATTTCATATCCATGATGAACTATTCCCTGGATATAAGAAATGCTGCCGAATCCCTGCTCTCGCTCATAAACGATATCCTGGATATTTCCAAGATCGAATCCGGAAAGATGCATCTTGTGGAGCAGGAATATGACACTCAGGATATGCTGAGGTCCATTGTATCCATGATAAGAATGAGAAGCACGGAAAAGGAGCTGACATTTGATGTAGTCATCGATGAGCTTCTTCCCACTCGTATGTACGGTGATGCGGGAAAAATAAAACAGGTTGTCCTTAACCTTCTTACCAATGCCCTTAAGTATACGGATATGGGGGGATTTGCGCTCTATGTATCCATGGATGAACGTTATAATGAAGATTGCAGGCTCCGCTTTAATGTTAAGGATACCGGTATCGGCATAAAGGAAGAGGATATGAATAAGCTCTTCTCAGCGTACGAAAGACTTGACGAGCAGAAGAACAGCGGCATACAGGGCACAGGTCTCGGTCTGGACATATCCCAAAAGTTTGCCGAACTTATGAGTGGTGAACTGACATGTGAAAGTGAATACGGAAAAGGATCCGAATTCATTTTTACCTTAAAACAGAAGATCGTCGACCCCACCCCCATCGGTGTGTTCAAGGAGCATGACGACAGCTCCTCCAACGGGCCCTACGTACCTCTGTTCATAGCGCCCGATGCAGATATACTGGTTGTCGACGATACGCCTATGAATCTGAATGTCATAAAGGGTCTGTTAAAATCAACCCGCGTCTTCGTCACCACCGCCACAAGCGGCGAAGAATGCCTCAAAAAGCTTAAAGAGACTAAATTCAATGTTGTTTTCCTCGACCACATGATGCCCGGAATGGACGGAGTTGAGACCGTTGAAAAGATAAGGGAGACCGACAGGGATCTTCCGGTCTACGCCCTTACCGCAAATGCTGCCAACGGCGAGGAATTCTATATTTCAAAAGGTTTCAACGGTTTTCTTTCAAAGCCTGTGGACAGCCGCACCCTCGAGCGTACCATACTTAAGCATCTTCCCGAGGAGATGGTTCAGAAACCCGATAAGGCCGAAGATGACGAAGAGATCACCGAAATGCCCGAAAACATGATGTGGATATATGACACAAAAGATCTTAACGTGGAAGAAGGCATCAAAAATTCCGGAGGTATAGGTAATTATATCTTCTCATTAAATCTTTTCCTGGATACCATTGATCCAAACCTCCGGGTCATAAAGGATTCTTATGAAAGCGATAACATAAGGCTTTACACGATAAAGGTCCATTCATTAAAGAGCTCGGCCCGTATCATCGGGGCTATGGAACTCTCCGACCTTGCTGCAAAGCTGGAAGAAGCCGGCAATAACAACGACACGGACTTTATCGCCGCAAATAACGATATTCTTTTAAACCGGTATGAGTCCTTTAAGGACAAACTCTCCCGCCTTAATGAACCGGGTTCCGATGAGGATAAAGAACCGATAGATGAAACCACGTTAGAAGAAGCTTATGAAGCCCTTAGGGACGTCGTACCTCAAATGGATTACGATGCTGCCGAAATGATATTAAACGATCTTAACGGATACAGGCTCCCGGCGGAAGATGAAGCCAGAGTAAATCAGCTGTCCGGACTGCTCAGACAGTTCAGCTGGGATAAAATGGAAGAGCTGCTTAATGATCAAGCAAATAACACTTAAAGGGGAATAACATGAAAAATCGGATGATCATCCTTGGGGAAAAAGAATCATTCATATCCCGGGTTCTTGTCAACAAAGTAAAAGAAGCCGGCGTCAGATGTGATTTTATCCCCTTTACCTTAGACGACATAAACGAAAACATAGGACAGACATCGCTTGTTACTCTTTTCGTTCCCGGAGATGACAGACCCCATTCAGATACGCTTCATTTTCTTTACGAAAAAATGGAGGATAAAGGTCTGCAGATGATAGTTGCCGGCGATCAGTTAAACGTGCAGTATGTCTGCGATCATTTCCCCAATGATCTTATCCACAAAACCTTTACCCGTCCCATCGATAATACGGCCTTCACAGAATGCGTAGCCGATTACGTTAAAAAATTTGACGAAGGGGAGTTTAGAAAGAGTATCCTTGTAGTGGATGATGACCCCTCCTTCCTTTCGCTGGTCAGAGAATGGCTCAGGTCAACCTACAGAGTATCTATGGCCAATTCCGGCCTTCAGGCCATAAAGTGGCTTGGCAGCAACAAAGTCGATCTTATCCTGCTGGATTATGAAATGCCTGTCACAAACGGCCCCCAGGTTCTTGAAATGCTCAGAGCCGATGATGAGACAAAGGACATTCCCGTTATGTTCCTCACGGGAAAAGGGGATAAGGAAAGCGTCATGAAAGTCGTTTCCTTAAAGCCTGAAGGATATTTTCTGAAAACGATACAAAAAAACGAACTTCTCGAAAAACTGGATGAGTTTTTTATAATCCACAAATAAGGTGACAGCAAAGGAGCCCTTATGTTTAATTTCTTAATCGAATACCAGCTCGATATCATGCTCATACTCTGCGGAAGCTGCGGTATACTTGCCCTGCTTCTCGCCTTTACGCATTTTCTTCCCGCTCGAAGAAAAAAGATCCTCATTCTTATGGAACTCATCGCCTTATTTTTATTATGGTTTGACAGACAGGCATATATATACGCCGGTGTTGCGGGACTTAAAGGATATGTCATGGTCCGCGTCAGCAATCTTCTCGTCTTCTTTTTAACGCCCGCCGTAGTATTCGGATTTAATCTCTATCTTACCGACTGGCTGCTTACCGAAGGAAAACTACCCTCCGTTCCCAAACGTCTCAGGATCGTGGCATACCTGTCCATAGCGGGTATGGCGCTTTCCGTAGTGTCCGCACTCACCGATCTTTATTATTACTTTGACGCAAGCAATACCTACCACAGAGGACAGTTCTTCTTTATTGCCTATATCATCCCCATTATATGTCCCATCACGCAATACACGGTCATAAGACAGTATAAAAAGATCTTCAGCAGACTCATTTATACTTCCATGGTTCTCTATATATTTGTACCTATAATTTCCGCCGTGATCCAGGCTTTCGCTTACGGGATCTCCCTTGTAAATATGTCCATGGTCTTAGTATCCATAAGTTTATATATATTCACTTATCTCGACATCAATAATGAAGTCATAAGAGCCCACAATATCGAACTTGAAAATATGCAGGGTGAAAACTTAAAACTCCAGAGGATCTTCCATCAGACTGCGACCTCCTTTGTTTCCGCTGTAGAAAAAAAAGACGAACGGATCAGGGGGATTTCGTCCATGACTGCCGAATTTGCCAGGAAACTTGCCGTAAGCGCCCATAAAAGCGAAGAAGAGTGCGATATGGTATATTATGCTGCCCTGCTTCACGATGTCGGCCGCATCGGCATTCCCGACAGTGTGATCGCAAACGAAAACGATCCGGATCCTCATGATGCGGAAGTACTTAAGCAGATGCCCGTCATCGGAAGGGAGATATTGTCAAGCATCACCGAATTCCCTTATCTGGCACAAAGCGCCTATTCATTCAGGGAAAAATATAACGGTACCGGATATCCCGAAGGGCTTAAAGGCGAAGAGATCCCCGAAATATCCAGGATCATAGCCGTAGCTGATGCATATATTTCAATGACCACAAGCAGCAATGGTCATAACGCCCTTCCTGACTTCGTTATAAGAGAGGCCTTTATCAAGGGAGCAGGCGAGGAATTCGACCCCACCTATGCCAACCTTATGGTAAAGATCATCGATTCCGACACCGATATAGCCGCATCCGAAGACAGCTACACCCTTGAGAGCAGCTTAAAATGCGGGGAATACAGGCATACCGTATCGGTCGGTATACCCGTTGAAGGAGAAGAAAGAAAGATCACATTTAAGTCCTTCTCCAATCTCGACGGAAAGAACGGTTTTTCCGCTCCTTCACTGATTCTTTTTGACTCATATGACAGAAGGGTCCACACCGACGAAAAGACCATAAACGTATATAAATATCTTGAGTACGGCGAACTCTGGTTTGACGACCACATCATATCTACTGCCGCCAGGAAGATTGAAGTGCGAAATGTCACAAAAAAAGCAGGTCCGCCCCATGACTACGAAATAACCGCCGGCAGATTTGAAGACCACGTAAAGATCGTAATGACCGGACCCGAATGTACCAAGGAACTCATTATAGCTCTTTTTGATCGTTCAAAATCTTTCTATATAGGCATTACCGGTGAGAACTGCGATATAAATGACATAAAGGTCGAAACCACCGGCAAATCACCGGGCATCGGCGATATACCGAGAATAGCCGAGGAGATCAGCTACATCGACCATCTTGAATCCGACATAAACAATGTTCAGATCGATCATACCCGATCCGCTTCAACCATCGGTATCAGGCTCTCTCAGAGGCTAAAACTCACTTTCCATACAATGAGCCTTCCGGGGGCTAATCTTATATGGCAATGCCCTTATATCGTATTTTTCCACTCGGGTGACGGACAGGTTAACGGCCCTGCCTACCATGAATATGCCCTTATAAAACTAAACGGTGAAAATGAAGGAGATTTCAAATACTCCCAGAACAGGTTTAAGATGAAAAAGACGGAGGATTTTCCCGGATGGGAGATCTGGCGCGAAAAGAATAAAAAAGGTCTTGAAGTCGAAGTATTGATCGAGAAAAAAGGAAACCGTATTACTACTAAGACCACTAACCTCGGTATTGATATAGACAACATCACTACCATAGACGAGGATGTGGAAAACGTATATGTGGCCATCACAGGCGATCAGGTAGCCCTGACGGATATCCGTATCAAAAGACGCTAGAGCCTGTCAGAGCAGCCACAGCATTTAAACGAAAGCGACGATAAAACAATAGCGACGACAAAAGACCACCGGATTTCCGGTGGTCTTTTCATTCTCATCTTTTCCTCTCATATGTTACGAAACTGTAGCATATGTCAAAACATGTAAGCTCGTCGGAGCAATCCGTTATCTCCCATGACGGATCCTCATCAAGGTCCGGGAAATACGTATCTGCCTCATATCCGGCTTCTATCTTCGTAAGGATCGCTTTATCGCAATCTTCAATGAGCTGTCTGTATATGCTCTCTCCGCCGATCACAAAGACTTCTTTTTCCGGAAATTCTTCGTTTAGAGCGGCAAGCTTTTCTTTAAGCTCTTCTAAGGAATTGACTACTGTAACGTCTTTGGGCTTATAGTCCTTATTGGCTGTCATCACTATATTGATCCTGTTAGGCAAAGGCTTTTGCTGCGGGAAGCTTTCGAGTGTCTTTCTTCCCATTACCACGATATGTCCCGTGGTAGTCTCCCTGAAATGCTTCATATCATTCGGGATACTCACAAGGAGCTTGTTTTTATTGCCTATAGCCCAGTTTTTATCAACTGCTGCGATTATAACCAATGTCTGATCTCCCTGAAACTGCTGTCT